>CAMUHN010000016.1 GCA_947088675.1 uncultured Roseburia sp. | reverse complement strand
TATTACCAGAAGACGGATACGATCAACAAAGACCTGACCGGAATCGGAGCGGGGACAGGAGCAGGGACAGATCCGGCCGGGATCACTTCCGGGGAGACACCGACAAGACCGGCAGGGCCGACAGGACCGACAGAACCTGATTTGGATCAGGCAGCCGCAGACCGCGTGAAGGAACTGATCAATGCCATTCCCGATCCGGTACAATTGAATGAAGAGACACGACAGAAAATCGAAGCTGCCAGGAATGCGTATAACGCCCTGACGGACGTCCAGAAAGGTCTGGTGCCGCAAGAGTCCAAAAAGAAGCTGACGGATGCGGAGACGGCATATGATGAGCTGGCAAAAGCACCTGTTCTTCCGCCGGAAAAACAGAAAGAAATTGAGGATATCGCAAAGGCACTGGGAGTCAGCGTCGAGACGGCACAGCAGATCCAGGAGATCGCGGATGAACTGGGAATAGCGCCGGAGACACTGCTGATCACAGACACAACCATAACGGGGCAGAAATCAGAGAATGACATACGCGGTTCTGAATTTAACAAGCTTCAGGCAAAAGCATCCAAAACCACGGCGAAGACAGTTACCCTGAACTGGAAGAAAGTCAGGGGAGCGGACGGTTATCTGGTATATGGAAATCGCTGTGGAAAAAATTATAAACTGAAACTGTTAAAGACATTAAAAGGCGCAAACAGTCTGAAATACACGCACAAAAAACTGAAAAAAGGCACTCCGTACAAATATGTAGTGCGTGCCTATAAGCTGGTGGGAGGCAAAAAGATCACTATTTCCGCCTCTAAAACAGTCCATGTTTTCACAAACGGCAAATATGTGAATGCAAAGAGCGTGAAATTGAACAAGGCAAAAGTATCGATCAAAAAAGGAAAGACTTTCAAGATTAAGGCAAGTGCGGTGTTGAGCAAGAAGAAAGGAAAAACCAAAAAGCATCGCGCGATCTGTTATGAGAGCAGTAATAAAGCAGTAGCGACCGTGACAGCCAAAGGCGTGATCAAGGGGAAGAAAAAAGGAAGCTGCAGTATTTATGTATATGCCCAGAATGGCGTGTACAAAAAAATCAAAGTAACAGTAAAATAGCCGTGAAAAAGTGAACAAATCAAGGGGCGGGTGCGACCTGTATGTGTCGCACCCGCCCCTGTCTGGTATGATTTATTTTCTGGTTATTTTGTTTATGTATTTGGAATCAGTCTCAGTTTATGCCGAAAGCCCTGCTTTTTCACGGATCAGTGCAAGCCATTCCTTTCGTTTCATCAGGGATAACACGTATTTTTTCTGCTTGCCGGATTCCGGATCATCGGCAATCACCAAAATGCCGGTCGGCAAAAAGAAGCGAATCAGTTTTAATTTTGCTTCCTTAATATTACTGTATTTTACTGCAAAATTGGTGGAGCCTGCCAATCCGCCCACAAATACCAGTTTTTCTTTTGTGAAGAAATATCTGCCCCGGGTCTGTCCGCTCCAGTCCCAATAATCCCCTTTCACATGTTCCACAATGCTGTCAGTAAGGTCGATCATCTGTGCCTGCTGCAGCTTATTCTCCCAGTCTGCTTTGACTTCCGGCGCTAAATTCATTTTGTCCTCCATTTCTGCGCTGCTTTTATGGTTCAGATTTTTATAGCCGGCGGCGACTGGCTGCGGCTATATGCATTGACGGGTTTGTGCGGGCCATTTCGGCTTTGCAGCGCGCACACACAAACTCACGACTGCTCTATTATACTATACGCAAGATTGTGTGTCAATGTCTCAGGAACGGCATGCGTCATTTGTAATCGTCGATAATCTTCTGCAGCTGTGCGATCTCTTTTTCACTTAATTTTCGGCGGGAAGTAAAGGCCGTTAAAAACCGCGGCAGAGAACCGTGAAAAGTATCCTCAATATATTTTTCGCTCGACCCGGCGAAAAACTCTTCTTTTGAAATAAGTGAGGACACCGTCCCGCCCCTGTTTTGAAACAGTCCGCGATCGCAGAAACGTCGCAATACCGTATAAGTTGTTGATTTTTTCCAGTCCAGTTTTTCTTCGCACAATTTGACAAGATTACCGGAAGAAACCGGTTCTTTTTCCCAGATTATTTCTGCAAATTTCATCTCCATTTCGCCAAGTCTGTATTCCGCCATTTCTCTCCCCTTTCTGCTTTGTTAAAATCTTTTCCTGTTTCAGGATGTGCCATTTTTAACAGCATTCGCATTTTCGTACTGTCTGAATGACTGTGGCAGCCAGATCCCGTCTGGATAAGGCCTGATCATAGTCACGATAAATACGCTTCCGTCTTCCGCAAATCTCACCTGGACAGGAACGCTTCCATCTTCGTTTGCGGGGCCTGCGGTCACTTCCACTTTATTCGGATTATTCAATAAATTCAGCAGCATCGACGCGGCCGTATCCGGCTCAAAAAGTCCGCGATAAAGATTACTGCTGGAAAGAAGCGCATTTTTGTTTAAAGATTCTCCCGCTCCGTTAAAAACATAATCCATCCTGGTGTCAGGCAGTCCGAGCGGACAGGCTTTTAACAATTCTTCGCCGGTACAAATAGAATCAAGATATGTCAGCGTCTCAAAATCCACGCAATAAACGTCGTTTTCCCTGTGATAGGAGAGTGTCTCGTACCAAACGGTAACATGCGGATCTGACGTCCAGGCATAATAAAGGATCACGGCTTCTTTTTCATCATAGCTTACAATCTGATAATCATTTTCACTCCGCATCCATGGACTTGACATACCAAAACTGAAATTGTTTCCGGCCATGTCCAGCAGGCCGCGTGCAGTCAGACTTTCCTGAACCTCTTTTTGGCTCATCGCGGCTATGGTATTTCCGTCTCTGCTGCAGAAAGCCCTGGCCCATATAGTAAGAGTCTCTTTTGTTTTGCTAAGATCCTTTACGATTACTTTTTTGCCTGCTTTCTTCTCTATGAAACTGTCGGATCCTGTGTATTGTTTTGGATCTGTCTGATGCGTCAGACCGGTAAGAGGGGAAGTCTTTATTTCTTTTGGATTGCTCCCCAATGCGATACAGCAGACTGCAATTACAAAAACAGCAAGAACTGCTGCATACAGCTTTGGTTTTTTATAACGCATAACATTTTTTATGCGTTCTTTTATCCCGCCGACACCAAATGCCAACGGTGCGCCAACAGCCCGCTTTTGTACGGCAGACAGCTTTACCAGAGACTGTGCGTATGCTGTTCGAATATCTCCCTGCATACGCCGCATTACTGCCTCGTCGCATGACAGTTCCATATCCTTTTCTATTAGATAAAACGCAATCCAGACAAGCGGATTAAACCAGTGCAGAGACAAAGCGAAAAACGCAATTAGTTTTACAAGAAAATCGCCCCGCCTGATATGCGTTTTCTCATGAAGCAGGATATATTCCCGTTCCTGTCTGTCAAGGCCGGCCGGCAGGCAGATCTTTGGACGAAAAACTCCGATGACAAACGGAGAGACATCCCGGTAAATCTCGTATACATGATCGTCAGTCTGTTTTGCGCCGTGCAGCATTTTCTTTGCTTTCCAAAAACTATATGCCCCGTAACCGCAGAAAAAACAGATGCCGAGCAGCCAAAAGCCTGCCGCCGTCATCCAGATAACGGGTTCCATCTGTATATTGGCCGTTTTGCTTTCCGTAACAGCTGCATCTGTATTATCCGGTTTCTCATGGAAAAAGGATGTTTCCTGAACGGGAGTTATATTGGCATCCGTCGGCCAGTCCGTGGATTCCGTTATCCTTATGTCAGAAAGTTCACGCCCGGCGAGCCCGAACAGAGAAAAGGACGAAGTAACGGAGATTGGGCATAACAGGCGGAATAATACAATACCCCACAGCAAATAACTGTAAATTTTCGGCGCTTTCTTCAACAGCAGGCGTACAAACAATACAGCTAAAATAACAATACTTCCGGTATAACTCATGTTCAGTATCTGCTGCATCAAAGAGATGAGATGCATTCTGGCTGCCTCCTTTTTCTGCTGGTTTACAAGTAGTCGACCTCATGTGTTTTTAGTCTACAACTTATAAACCGATTTGTCAACAAAAATAATGTAAGAAAAAGCAGAATTATGTCTTTACAACGCAGTCTTTTTTCCGTACAATCAAATAATAAAAAAAGGGAGAGAGGAAAGTTATGAAAGAGACGCAAAATTATCAGGATGCGGCATACCGGTTTGAGGGTAAAATGCCATGGAAACAGGCGATCCCATTGGGACTGCAGCATGTGCTTGCCATGTTTGTGGGCAATCTGACGCCATTGCTGATTATTACGGGAGCCTGTGGGATTGCAGGCGGAGAGTTTGCAGATTTACAGGTTTCGCTTTTGCAGAACGCGATGCTGGTGGCAGGAATCGTCACATTGGTACAGCTTTTTGCTATCGGGCCAATCGGCGGCAAAGTGCCGATTATTATGGGCACCAGTTCCGGCTTTATCGGCGTATTCAGCAGCGTTGCGGCTACAATGGGAAACGGTATCCTTACCTATGGCGCGATCATGGGCGCTTCCATACTCGGAGGGATTTTTGAGGGAATACTGGGATTTTTTTTAAAACCGCTGCGAAAGTTTTTTCCGTCGGTCGTAACAGGAACTGTGGTGCTTTCCATTGGTTTATCACTGATCTCGGTGGGAATCAATTCATTTGGGGGAGGCAATAACGCAAAAGATTTCGGATCGGTTGAAAATCTGCTGCTCGCCTTATTTGTACTGGTTGTCATTCTGGCCGTAAAGCATGGTACAAAAGGCTTTTTAAGCTCTTCCGCCATTTTAATCGGTATTATTGCAGGTTATATCGCCGCTATTCTTATGGGATTTGTGCTGCCGACGACCGGCGTTACGGCGGATGGCGTCGAATATACAAAGGCTTGGGCAATGAACTGGGATAAAGTCGCACAGGCGGGATGGTTTGCCATTCCAAAACTGATGCCGGTTAAAATCGTATTTGATATGAGGGCAATCGTGCCGGTTATGATTATGTTTGTTGTGACTGCAGTAGAGACCGTTGGAGATATCTCCGGCGTGACAGAGGGCGGAATGGGCAGAGAGGCGACCGATCGGGAGCTTTCCGGCGGCGTGGTCTGCGACGGGATTGGCTCGTCATTTGCCGCATTATTTGGTGTTTTGCCAAATACGTCTTTCAGCCAGAATGTGGGCCTTGTGGCTATGACGAAAGTTGTAAACCGTATGGCGCTTGCCTCCGGGGCCGTATTCTTAATTTTATGCGGCCTGATTCCAAAACTCGGAGCGCTTGTCTCCATTATGCCGCAGGCAGTGCTTGGCGGTGCGGCTGTCATGATGTTTTCTTCGATTGTTCTGAGCGGAATTCAGCTGATTACAAAGGAACCGCTGGGACCGAGAAATCTGACGATTGTATCCGTAGCGCTTGGCGTAGGTTACGGGATGGGGGCAAATACAAATATTCTTGCACATACGCCTCAGTTTGTACAGCTGATCTTTGGCGGTTCGGGAATAGTACCGGCTGCCCTGGTAGCGATTATTCTGAATATCGTGCTTCCGAAAGACAAAAAATAAATTTTGACAAAGACAGCGTCTTTAATTCATAGAGTAAAGGCGCTGTTTTTACGCTTTTAACGGTAGGTGGTACGAAAAGAATCTCCGTTGCATCGAATGATTTTTCCGGCTTCATTTTCAAAAATGATCTGCTGTTTGTCATAATAATCGCGTCCGTTCTCGTAAAATTCTTCCCCGTTTAACACTGCAATATAGCGCACTCCATGCGAGTTTAAATTCAGAACATTATCTGCGGCCGAGAACTTCCAGGCATAAAAATCCGCGCTGTCAAATCCTGTCACTGTCTCAAAAAGCAGAAAATCCATAAAAGCGGCCTGATGCGCCATAAGAGGAACCGTTTCTCCGGACAGCTTTTCTTTTACATAAGAGAAGAGCTCGACCTTTGCGCTGTTTTCATCGGCCTGCAGATCAAACACATCAAACCATGTATCGCCCGGGATTTCATAAAGACCGGCCTCCTCGCTTTCAATGGCAGGGCAGCGCTCGAAATAGGACTGATAAAAAGCGTAGATATCATTGTCGCGCGAAAGCATAATATGCTTTATTCCGTTTTCGTCAAACGAGCGCAGAAGTTCGATAAAATCAGTCCGGGTCAGGCTGTACGAATCCGACTGGTTGCCAGTAAGCGCGTCGTACCAGAGACGCATTGTATCATCGTCGGTCACAATCGGCGTCGGTTCCTGCCGATATTGTTTTGCAGCGGAATCATACACCGTGAGCAGATCATCCGAAATACGGAAAGATTTATAATCCGTATGCATCCGTTCCATGTTGTAGCGGTAGAGCGAAAAGAAATTTTTTGTTGTGTAGGGGCCGTCGAAATAATAGCCGTTCTCCATCATAATTCCGTCGTAGTCGAACAGCACAATTGCGCTTAAGCCGGCGATCATACCAAAGTACGACAGATACTGCGCCAGTTCTTTTGTTTCACATGCAATGGAAAGGGCCGCGGCTGCAAGCAGCCATCCTGACAGCCAGAGCACATAATAAATCCGATAATAAAAGAATCCGGTGAAATCGCCGCCATACCAGCCCTGGTATAGAAAAACGGCCGTAAAAATGACGAGAGCAGTACTGCTTGCGCAAAGTACGGGCGCGCTTTCTGATATCCTGCTTTTTCGGCGGAAAAAGGTAAAATATGAGGCATAAAGAAGAGCCGGCAGAAAGAAAATGAGGTCGGCATAGACCGCGGAGTACATACCGGCTCCCCCCGACGTATCAGATGCGGCCTGGGCGAGCAGAGGTTTCCAGACTGCAGAACAGAAGAGAGCGGCGGAAACCGCGCAAAGGAACCATGCAGTCAGCGCAAGCGCAAATCTTCGTTTCGATGCAAACATAGTTCTTTTTTTGAGTACAAGTGCAAACAGCGCGCTGACACAGCCGATTGCATAGATCCAGACAAAGAGCGGATCGGAAAGGCCGCCCGCAAAGACTGCGGTCAGCAAAAGGATACCGGCGGACATTTGGCCCTCTTTTCTCTTCTCAAATAGAAGCAGCGCATAGAGCAGCAGCATCCACAGCAAGACGGCGCTGCTCCAGGGAATAAAACTGCCGCTTAAATAGCTGTATGCAGGAAAGCCGAAATAATATCCAAGGGAAAAAAGCGGGGCAAACAGGCGCGCCGTTTTTTTATCACTGATCGTCAGAAACAGAGCATATACCATGCAGGCTTCCAGCAGATGCAAAAAGATATCGGCGATCAGAAACGATTTGACATAAAATGCTCCGGAAAATACCGGCTGAAGCAGTTCCATAAAAATAGCGGCCGTAAACGAGGCAAACGACAGGTGTTCTCCGGAACCTGTTGAAAACAGCGCAAAGGCATCCGCATAGTATCCTGCGGCGTCTGTCGCCGGATACTGCAGGTTTAAACCAGAGGAAAACAGATGCACGGAAAGCAGTCCCGCAAAGAAAACCGGAATCAGAAGACCCGCAAAATCGGAAAGTCGAAAAAACAGGCGCTGCAGTTTCTTCTTTACAAATATCCATATCCAGAGAACTGCCGCCGGCAAGAGCAGCGAGACAGCGGCGGGCATTAGGCCGATTTTGATCTGGAGCAGCGAGAAAAAACGCGCCGCGGCTGTCTGATAAGCAAGGAGCGCCAGAACTGCGGCCAGAAGTGTTTTCAGGCCGTTGATTTTCCCGCTTGTTTTCGGACACAAAAGAATGCCCGCCAGATTGATGAAAAAAAGAATGATATAACATAAGGACAGCATCAGTTCTCCTCGCTTTCTTTTCCGTTCTCCTTATTTTCTGACGCCTCGTCGGGATCCGGAATCTCGGCCCATTGCCCGGCCGGGCAGGCGACGATTTTTCCGGCTTCGTTTTCAAAGACGGCAGGCAGCGCGTCAAAATACCATTGCATCTCGCGGTAAAATGAATCGTCATACAATATCGCAACAAAAGAAACGTTATCTTTGTTTAATTTCGCCACAAGCGCATTCATGGACCGGCTCCAGGGGTAGTATTTCTGCAGGTTCTGTTTTGTCTTCAGGTAGTAAAGCATGGAATCGTAATAGGATTCCCTGGACGCCAGAAGCGGAACTTTTTTATCTTTCAGATGTTTTTTTACATAGTTGCAGAGTTCTTTCTCCGCTTTTTTGGAATCTTTCACTTCCTGGGGGATGATACGCCACCGCTCTCCTGCCGGTTTTAAGATGACGGCATCCGGGTTTTCGTAGATGATGGTGCAGTTGGCGTCAAAATAATCTTTGTAGATCGCATATTCTTCATCCTGTTTTAATATAAGAATGGCGTCGGTCTTTTTTTTGTCAAGGCTGCGCAGCAGTTCATTGAGCCCGTATTTTCTTAAGCTGATGCCTTTTGGATGATTCCAGTCAAGCGCGTCGTGCCAGATCCGTTTTTCGTTGTCGGAGGTGACGATTTTTACCTTTTGATCGGACAGTTCCGTCATTGCATAATGGAAAGCATCCAGAATCTGATCCGAAATACGCCGGTTTCCAAAATCAGCCTCCATGGCGTCCATATTATAGCGGTAGACGGAGAAGAGTTCGGAAGTCGCAAAATAATACTGATAGTCCTCTTTATACGCGGCCATATGTTTGTTGTATCCGGTAAGCGTCAGGATGCAGATCAGGGCCGCCATGCCAAGGTAAGAGAAAAATCCGGCCAGCTGTCTTTTTGTCTGCATGATATGAAACGCTGCGGCAATCAGCAGCCATCCCAGCAGCCAGAGGTTATAATAAATCTTATAGTAGTAGTACATCGAGATTAGTTTATTGTAGCAGAGGATGTACATGGCCACGGTAAAGGCGATCATTGTCACACTTAGCGTGACAGGAATTTTCGAGTAATTTTCTTTTATGGACAGGTACAGCACATAGAGGAACGCGGGCACAAAAAAAATCAGGTCGGCGTAGAGCGACTGGTAAATCCAGCCGGGTTTTTGCAGTTCGGAAAAAATTTTCCCAAGGTTGTCGCCCCAGACGGCAAAATATAAAACAGCGGCGCCGGCGGCGCATATTGTCAGTGTCCCGGCGATGACAAAGAGACGTTTTCTGTTTTGCCGGTGTTTTTGAAGGAAGATCACAAACAGCGCCGCAAAAAGCGCAAGTGTATTGATCGGTACGAACAGTTTGTTGCAGCAGGTGTTCGCATAAGCGCCAAGCAAAAGCAGCGGAATGCTGTATTTTAACAGCTGCGGATGACGTTCGATCAGAAACAGAGCGTAAATCATAAAGATTAAGATCATAACGCCGTTGCTCCAGTAAACAAAATTGCCCAGCATATAGCTGTATGCGGGATAGCCGAAAAAATATCCGATGCTAAACAGCGGCGCCATAATGCGCATCGGCCTGCTGTCGCTGACGGAAAGTACAAGATAATAAAACAGATACATTTCCAGCATATGCATAAAAATATCGCCAACGATAAACGCTTTAAAATACAGTACGGGCGAGAGCATCGGTTTCAGCAGCCAGATAAACAGCGCGTCTATATAAGCGCTGAAATAAGTGATGGAAGGCAGTTTTCCGGTGTTTACAATTTTTGCCGCGTATTTAAAATGTGTGGCCGCGTCAATATTGCCATATTGCAGCAAAAGCTGCGGCGTAAAAATATGCACGGTAATCAGAATGACAAGTGAACTTATGGCAAGCAGCCCAAGCAGATCCGAAATACGAAAAAACAGTTTCTGGACCTTTTTGCGCCATAGCATTGCGGCAAATAACGCTGTATCCAACAGGAGCAGCGGAATGCAGGAAATTTTTAAATTCAGCGGAATATGAAACAGGCAGAATAGTTCGGCAAAAAAGGCCAGATAACAGAGGAGGGCCATCGTTGCCATCACAGCAAGTTTGTATCCGTTTAAACGCGATTCGGTTTTCGGATAAAGCATCAATTCTAACATTGCCAGGCCAAACAGCAGTACAAATAGAATAGAAGTAAGCATAAAATTCTCCGTTTCCAATGTCTTGTCAGTAGAAAAGTCAGTGTTTCTTCGGTAGAAATTCTTTTGTTTTATCAATCAATCCGGTAATCGTATCATTTTTTGTAAAAAGCAGCGCCGCAAAATAACAGGCTGCGGATACTCCAATGATCGGGATGACCGATGCGGGCGATGTGTTCCACAGATGTTTTGCAAAAGTCACAGAGACAGCCAGAAGTGCGAGGGAAAAAAGAAAACTCCCGATATAGCGCCTGCCGATGTCTATGTGATAATAGTTTCGTGAGTGATACAACAGCACAAGCATTACGCCTGTTTCGGAGAGGACGGATGCAATTGCGGCGCCGTCCTGTTTCAGCGGAGGGATCAAAATGATATTTGCCGCCGCATTGATCAATGCGCCTGTCAGAGCCGCATACAGGATCAGCCGTTCCTTTCCGGCAGCAGTCAGGATCACATGGCCAAGAAAGTACGAGACGGAAAAAATGAGTATCAGTACGCTTAAAATCCGAAGCGTCCAAACGGAGGGCACAAAAGAGCTGCCGAACAGCAGGGGAACAATGTATTCGGCGGTGAGCAGCAGTCCAATGGAAGCCGGAGCCGCGAGCAGCAGAAGAATCTTTGTCCCGCGGCTGATCAGCTGGTTTGCCGCCGTAAAGTTGTTCTGTTTAAAATACATGCTGATGCGCGGATAAAAAACAGCGACAAGCGCTATGACCACAGTATAGGTCATGCGCACTATTTTTACGGCGTTTGAGTAGTATCCGACGTAAATATCGCTGTGGAAATACTCCAGCATTACGGTGTCTAACATGGTGTAAATTTCAGTCGCTATGGTGGATGCGAGCAGTATCAGGACAGGGCGCATATGCCGCCGCAGGGAGGGGCCGTCCGGCACGGAAAATGTAATGTATTTTCTTAAATTCCATGCATTCGCGAGATTGTTTCCGGCTGTCGCAATACATAAGATCAATGCATAGATCAGATAGTCTTCCTGTTTTTTTACAAACAAAAGCATCGCCGCAAACGACAGTATTTTGATCAGAAAGCTGCGTGTTGAAATATAGCGGTATTCTTCGAGCCCCTGGTAGAACCAGTCGATGTTAAAGATATTTAAAACCAGCGAGAGTCCCGTAATCCAAAAAAGAGCGCGCCGTCCTGCAAAATGCGGCAGCATGCTGACAAACAGATAATAGGATATGGTGCAAAGAAGCGTAGCGCACAGGTTGATCAAAAAGAGTTCTGAAAATGTCCTGCTTCGTTCTTCTTTTGTCCTGTTATTCTGTGCGATTGCTTTGACGCCGTAGCTTGGCAGGCCAAGTGATGCAAGCAGCACAAACCAGGCAGCAATCGTGTTTGCATAGGCCACTTTTCCGACGCCGTCCGCAAGCAGGATGCGGGAAATATAGGTCGTCGTCACAAGCGGGAAGAGGGCGGTAAAGCCTTTATACGCCATATTATAGATAGAGTTTACTGCAAGTGATTTCTTTTTCATATGTTTTCATTCCTGGTTGAGAGAACGTTTCAGAGCCTGTGCAGCAGAAACAGAAGTTCTCTTTTCAGATAGAAGTAGCTGCGATGGAGGAAATCTGTTTTTGCGCTTCCGCAGACTGTGCGAATACAGCCGATGCCGGCATACTGTTTTGCGATCCTGTAAAAGTTCAGATTGTAAGTGCGGTCTATCGTTCCGCCGGATTCGTGTACGAGCGGCAGGCTGCAGACAAAGACGGAATGGCCGAAACTGTGCGCGTGCAGACAGCGCTCCACCGCATACAGATGCCAGCCGGGGCATAGTTTTTCGTCAAACGGAGCATTCCGAAAAGTTTCCGTTCTTCCGCCGAAAAAGCATTCATCCACCGTTTCGCAGGGAATCATACCGGAAAAATCAATTTCACCGGCCGGGGCGTGATTTGGACCGTGTAATATTTTGGAGGCTACAAATTCCAGGTTGGAAGAGTGCCTGTCCGGATTTTTTACCGCGCCTGCGACGCCGAGAATATCTCCTGTCTGCAGTTGGCAAAGATACGTGAAGCATGTTTCTAACAGATCCGGATTTTGCAGTCGGATATCCTGATGCGAATAGACGACATATTCGGTTTGGATTTTGCCGGCAGCCGAATTGAGCGCACTGGCAGCGGAGGAAAAAGTCCTGCTGCTGTTGTCGATTCCGATGAATTCGCATGGAAGCGTCTGTTCTGACAGAGTCTGCACCAGACGGCTGTACTGCTTTTTGTCGTTGTAGCAGCAAACAACGGTAATCTTTTTTTTCATCACAATAACCTGAAATCTGATATAAAACGCCGTTTCTTTCTTATTATTTAAAATACAGGTAATATTATACTATTTGTTGTATTCCATTTCAATGCAGAGATAGAAATTTGATAACAGTTCTTCCGAAAAGGCGTTGATTTCCGGATATTCAAATGTTATGCTAAACATAGAAAGAAGTGAGGTCGTGTATGTTAAAAATAAAAGAGTATAAAAAAGTAAAAAGCCTGGAAGAAGCGTGGGAGTTAAACCAGAAAAGAAGCAGCCGTCTGATCGGAGGCATGATGTGGCTGAAAATGAGCAGGGGAAGCTGCGCGATGGCGATCGACCTGTCGGGTCTCGGGCTCGATCAGATCAGAGAGGATCCGTCTCAGTTTGAGATCGGCTGCATGGTTCCACTGCGCGCGATCGAGCAGCATCAGGGGCTTATCGCTTACACGGACGGGGCCATAAAGGAGGCGCTCCGTCATATTGTAGGAGTTCAGTTTCGCAATACGGCGACTGTCGGAGGCAGTATATTCGGAAAGTACGGGTTTTCCGATGTGCTCACGATGTTTCTGGCAATGGATACCTTTGTGGAATTGTATCGGAGCGGCATTGTGCCGCTTTCGGAATTTGTAAAAAACGATTACGGACGTGATGTGCTTGTGCGTATTTATGTCAAAAAGCAGCCGGCCCGTTTTTTCTACCAGTCGGTGCGCAATACGCAGACAGATTTTCCGGTGCTGACCTGCGCGGCCGCGTTTTTGCCGGGGCAGCCTTTTATGGCTGTGTTTGGAGCAAGACCGGGGCGCGCGGTGAGGCTTTTGGATCATAACGCAATTTTGGGAGAACAGATCACAGAAGAGACGGCGCGGGAATTTGCAGAATTTGCAGCCGAAAGGATCAGGACAGGCAGTAATATGCGCGGCAGCAAAGAGTACAGGACGCACCTTGTGAAAGTTCTGGCAAAGCGCGCCGCCCTGTTTTTTGCGGATGGGAGGGGGATCTTGTAATGACGGTTACAGTTGAATTAAATTCCAGGAAAATAACAAGAGAAATTGAACCGGACATGCTGTTAACAGATTTTGTAAGAGCTGAAGGATGTTACAGTGTAAAACGGGGCTGTGAAACGTCAAACTGCGGTCTGTGCACTGTTTTTCTCGACGATCTGCCGGTGCTTTCCTGTTCTGTTCCTGCCGCAAGGGCGGACAACAGGAAAGTTACGACACTGGAGGGGCTTTTGGAAGAGGCAAAAGAGTTTGGCGCGTTTCTTGCAGACGAGGGGGCGGAGCAGTGCGGGTTCTGCAATCCCGGTTTTGTGATGAATGCAATCGCGCTTTTTCGAGAAAAAGCAGAGCCGACAGAGCAGGAAATACGCGAATATCTGGCCGGCAATTTATGCCGCTGTTCCGGGTACGAGGGTCAGCTGCGCGCAATCTTAAAGTTTTTGGAGTGGAAAAAAGAAAGGGGGCAAAGATGAATTTTCAAACAGTAAACAAACCGATCCGCAAGATAGACGCAATGCAGCTTGTGACAGGCCAGCCGGTTTATACCGACGATATTGCGCCAAAAGACTGCCTGATCATAAAACTTTTGCGTTCCCCTTACGCAAATGCATGGATTCGCGAGATAGATACGTCGCGCGCAAAGGAGTCGCCAGGGATTTTGGCTGTTTACACATGGGAGGATGTCCCGCAGGACGGGAGGCGTTTTACCTGTGCAGGGCAGACTTATCCGGAGCCGAGTCCGTATGACAGGCTGCTTTTGGACCGGCATATGCGCTATGTCGGAGATGTAGCCGCAATTGTGGCAGGTGAGACAGAGCGGGCGGTCGATCTGGCGTTAAAGAAAATAAAGGTCACATACGAAGTGAACGAGCCGCTGCTTGATTTTCGAAAAGCAAAGGACAACAAAATTCTGGTACATCCGGAGGATAACTGGGAAACGCTTGTTCCGGTCGGGGCCGACAATTTGAGAAATCTCTGTGCGCACGACGAGTCGGCGGACGGGGATATTGAGAAAGCGCTGAAAGAAAGCGATCTTGTACTTGACCGCGTCTATCATACAAAAGCCTGTCAGCAGACGATGATGGAGACATTTCGCACGTTCTGTACCATTGACACGTACGGCAGGCTGCATGTGGTAAGTTCGACGCAGATTGTCTTTCACTGCCGCAGGATTCTGGCCAATGCGCTTCATATTCCAAAATCCATGATTCGGGTGGCGAAGCCGCGGATCGGCGGAGGATTTGGAGCGAAGCAGACAGTAA
The DNA here is from genome assembly GCA_947088675.1 of uncultured Roseburia sp. Classification (GTDB taxonomy): domain Bacteria; phylum Bacillota; class Clostridia; order Lachnospirales; family Lachnospiraceae; genus Roseburia. The sequence continues at coordinate 37,449 of CAMUHN010000016.1, read as the reverse complement.
TATCGGAACTGTATCCGGCATTTGTCACCTGGAAGACGAAGAGGCCGAGCAAGCTCATCCTAAGCCGTGAGGAATCCATGACTGCATCGACGCCGCGCCATGAGATGGAAATGCATGTGCGCATCGGCGCCTCAAAAGACGGTAAGATACAGGGCATCGACCTGTATACGCTGTCCAACACCGGCGCTTACGGGGAGCACGGGCCCACGACGGTAGGGCTCTCCGGACACAAATCCATTCCGCTTTACGGAAACACAAAGGCATATCGTTTTGTCAGCGACGTTGTGTATACGAATGTGATGTCGGCCGGGGCATACCGCGGATACGGCGCAACCCAGGGGATCTTTGCGGTGGAATCGGCCGTAAACGAGCTTGCAGAGATGCTTCAGATTGACCCGATCCGGCTGCGGGGAAAAAATATTGTGCGTCAGGGGCAGAAAATGCCCGCTTATTATGGGATGATGAATACAAGCTGCGCGCTTGACCGCTGCCTTGCCAAAGTGAAGGAAATGATAAAGTGGGATGAGAAATACCCGGTTCGTTTTGTCGGGAACAATAAAGTGCGAAGCGTCGGCATCAGTATGGCAATGCAGAGTTCCGGTATTCCCGGCGTCGATGTCGGCAGCGCGACGCTGAAAGTAAATGACGGGGGATTTTATACGCTGCTCATCGGCGCGGCTGATATGGGAACCGGATGCGATACGATTCTGGCTCAGATTGCCGCGGAAACGCTGGAATGTCCGCTGGAGAATATTACCGTTTTCGGAGCGGATACGGACGCTTCCCCCTACGATTCCGGTTCGTATGCATCAAGCACCACTTATGTGACCGGAAAAGCCGTGGAGCAGTGCGCAAAAGAGCTGCGCGGGCGGATTGCGGCGCTTGGCGCAAAAATACTTGACGTTCCGGCAGAGGCGGTATCTTTTGACGGACGGGAGGTTATATTTGATCCCGATGGGGAACATAAGAGCATTTCACTGCAGCAAATTGCGGCGTATTCCATGGACGGGAATACAATCGCGCTTGAGGTGACAAAGACGAACAGTTCGCCTTTTTCTCCGCCACCGTTTATGGTCGGCGCGGCCGAGGTGGAAATTGATCTGCAGACAGGCGAGATAAAAGTAATTGAATTTGACGCCTGCGTCGACTGCGGCACGCCGGTCAATACGAACCTGGCCAGAGTGCAGGCTGAGGGCGGTATAGTGCAGGGCATTGGAATGGCGCTGACAGAGAATATCACTTACAATGAGAACGGAACATTATACGAAAATTCACTGATGCAGTATAAGATTCCGTGCAGGACTGATATCGGCCGCATTCATGTCGCTTTTGAAAACAGTTATGAGGAGAGCGGCCCGTTTGGCGCCAAGTCGATCGGCGAGGTTGTCATTAACACGCCGCCTGCCGCAATAGCGGACGCCGTTTTTCATGCGACAGGAAAACGGTTTTATGAGCTTCCGATTACGCCGGAGCAGATCGCAATGAGTCAGATTTAGTCAAAAAGGAGAACGCACAGATGAAATTACTGGAAGAACGCATACAAAGAGACGGCATTATCCGGGAGGGAAATGTACTGAAAGTAGACAGCTTTATTAACCATCAGATGGACACGGAGTTATTCGGGGAGATGGCAATAGAGTGGAAACGCCTGTTTGCAGGGGAAAAAATCACGAAGATTCTGACGATAGAGGCCAGCGGAATCGGCATTGCGGCTGTTGTGGCAAGAGAGTTTCGGGTTCCGGTTGTCTTTGCAAAAAAATCAATGAGCATCAATCTCGACAACGATAATTATTCGACGAAGATAGAATCTTTTACGCATGGCAGAGTATACGATGTGATTGTCTCAAAAAAATTTCTGACGGCTTCGGATCGTGTTTTAATCATTGATGATTTTCTGGCCAACGGATGCGCGCTGATGGGACTTTTGGAGCTGGTAGAGCGTGCGGGCGCATCTGTCGCGGGAATCGGCGTGGCGATCGAAAAAGGTTTTCAGCGCGGCGGCGAGTTGATTCGTGCGCGCGGCATTCATCTGGAATCTCTGGCGATTGTGGACGCGATGGACGCTAAGACGGGGACGATTCGATTCCGCGGGAGCGGATTCTGTAACAGTGAAGCCGAAAGCTGAACTGTTACAAAAAAACGCAGGTATAAAATGCCACCATTTACAGATAATAGAGTTACGCCAATCATGATATACGCACGGCTGATTTATCTGATGTTTTGTATAATTACAAGATTTGTAAATGGAGGAAATAGAGAATGAAAGCAACAGGTATTGTAAGAAGAATTGACGACCTGGGCAGAATTGTAGTACCCAAGGAGATCAGGAGGACATTGCGGATCCGTGAAGGCGATCCGCTCGAGATATTTACAGACCGCGAAGGAGAAATTATCTTAAAAAAATATTCGCCGATCGGAGAGTTAAGCCAGTTTGCGGGAGAATACTCGGAGAGTCTTGCCCAGACGACAGGGCACCTTGTTTTGATTACGGATTGTGACCGCGTCGTGGCTGCTTCCGGTTCCGGAAAAAAAGATTACGAGGGGAAACCGATCAGCCATCAGCTGGAGGAGGCGATCGGTAAGCGGAGAAGTTTTCTGGCGGCGAAAGAAGATAACGAATTTATTAAGATTACATTGGACGACGCGGGAGATTTTAATCAGCAGGCGATCAGCACGATAATCTGTGAAGGAGATGCGATCGGCGCTGTGATCCTTTATGATAAGCGGGAGAAAGGAAAGATGGGGGAGACGGAGAGCAAGCTTGCGACGGCAGCGGCCGGTTTTCTGGGGAAACAGATGGAACAATAGCAATGACAAAAACGGGGAACGGGCCATGGGGCTGTGCACGAAGTAATTTGTGCACAGCTCCTTTTTCATTGTCCGCTCTGTTATATAAAAGATGCGATAAGGAGTGATTTTTTGGATGATTGCAGTCAAAGTTCGGATATGTTATAATAGAAACGTTAGAAAAAGGCAAACGACATAAAATACGAAGACAGGAGGAATTGCCTTGGCGCCAGCAAAAAGAAAAAAGGGACACCGGATATTCTGGTTTTTTGTAAAGCTGCAGTTGCTTTTATTTGCACTGATCGGAGGGGTAGCGGCCTGGTATCATTTCAGCGGGTATCGGGAGGAGATCAGGGCCTTAAAGAACGAGGCGGATCTGTATGTAAAAAATGCGGATCTTTCCACGTTTGACCAGAACCAGACAAGTATGGTATACGATGCGAACGGGAATGTTATATCAATGCTCAAGGGGGAGAAAGAATCTTACTATCTGCCGATTGAGGAGATGCCGGTCGATGTCCCGCTTGCAATTGTAAGTATCGAAGATAAAAAATTTTTCCGACATGACGGCGTGGACTACCGGGCGATTGTACGGGCCGTAAAAGCAATGATCGAAAACGGCGAGCCGACGCAGGGCGGCAGTACCATAACGATGCAGCTTGCGCGCAATATGTTTCTGACGCAGGAAAAAACATGGCAGCGCAAAATAGAAGAAATGTTTATTGCCTGGGGGCTGGAAAAAAAGTTTACCAAGAATCAGATTCTGGAATTTTACCTGAACAATATTTATTTTGGGGGCGGCTATTACGGGATACAATCCGCAAGCCGCGGGTATTTCGGCTGCGATGTGCAGCAGCTTTCTCTGTCGCAGATTGCATTTCTCTGCGCCATACCGAATAATCCCACACTGTACAATCCGTTTGAAAATATGGATAAGGCTGTTTTACGGCGCGACCGTATTTTGAGGAATATGAAAGAAGACGGCAAAATTGCACAGTCTGTTTATGAGCAGGCGCTGGCGGAGCAGATTACGTTAAATCCGCCCCAGGAGCTTTCCAAAAACGACTACGTGGAAACATTTGCCTATTATTGCGCGACAAGAGCGCTGATGGAACTCGAACATTTTCAGTTTCGCAGTACGTTTGAATCCGAGGAACAGAAAGAGGCTTATGATCAGTCATATCATGAGTGCTATACAGCCTGTCAGAAAAAGCTCTATACAGGCGGGTACCACATCTATACATCGCTTGATCTGGCGCTGCAGGATAAGCTGCAGAGTGCGGTCAGCGATACGCTTTCCGAATTTACCGAAGTCAATGAGGAGGGGATCTATACGCTGCAGGCATCAGCCGTATGTATCGACAATACGACAGGATACGTCAGGGCAATTGTAGGCGGCAGAAAACAGGATTATCCGGGCTATACATTAAACCGCGCATACCAGAGTTTTCGCCAGCCGGGCAGTGCGATCAAACCGCTGACTGTTTATACGCCGTCCTTTGAGGCCGGTTATACGCTAGAGAGTCTGGTGGTGGACGAACCGATCGAGGACGGTCCCAGAAATGCAAACGGCGGCTATATGGGAGAGATTACCATTCGGACTGCGATCGAGAAATCAGTCAATACAATCGCCTGGAAACTTTATGACGAGTTAACGCCGCAGAAAGGTCTTTCCTATCTGCAGGAAATGAATTTTTCAAAACTGGATCGGGAGGACTATCGGCTGGCAACGTCGCTCGGCGGATTCACAAGAGGGGTGTCCGCGCTGGAGATGACGTCCGGCTATGCTGCGATACAAAACGACGGCAAATTCCGGCAGCCGACCTGCATTGTTGAAATCACAGGGAGAACCGGGGATAAAATTTACGAACAGCCGCAGACAGAGAAAGCAGTTTACAGCCAGAATGCGGCGCGCACCATGACGGAGGCGCTCACAGGCGTGATGACAAACGGAACCGGAAAGGGACTTAAATTAAAGGATATTCCGTGCGCCGGCAAAACGGGGACAACAAACGACCAGAAAGACGGCTGGTTTGTGGGCTATACCAGATATTATACAACCGGCGTCTGGGTCGGATACGATATGCCGCAAAAATTAACGGGGCTTGCGGGGTCAACTTACCCGGGAAAAATCTGGCAGACCTTTATGGAAGAGATTCATCAGAATCTTACCCCGATGGATTTTCTGCAGTCGGCAAAGATTTCGGAAGATTATCAGGAGGATACGGGACAGGAAGAGGAGGAGCTTTGGAACATAGAAAAGGATACCACAAACAGCGAAGATAACGAAAAGCAGCCGCAGGATTCACAGCAGCCCTCCAAAGAGCCGCAAAATCCGCAACAACCGTCTGAAAACCAGCCACAGGGCCAGCCAGCGGGAAATCAGGGACAGCCGTCGGAAAATTTGCAGCAGCCATCCGAAGCGCCGGGGCCGTCGGATAATTTACAGCAGCCATCTGAAACGCCGGGGGCGTCGGAGAATCAAACGCCTCCGCAGCAGGTATTTCCGCCGCCGTCCGAAAAGCCGGAGGAAGAGATTGAAGATATTCCGTCCATGGAGACATGACAAAAGCAGCCGCATCAGGAAAATAAAAACGGCCGTTTGGCCACAGAAAGGGGAATGAAATGAAGAAATATGCATTTGGAGCAGATATTGGGGGAACTACCTGTAAAATCGGTTTTTTTGAAACGGAAGGAAAGCTTCTTGACCGATGGGAAATTACAACGAATACCAGGAACGGCGGCGCGTCCATTTTGGATGACGTTGCGGGAGCGATTGACAATAAACTTGCACAGGAGAGCATCTCAAAAAATGATGTGCAGGGAGTCGGCGTCGGTGTGCCGGGGCCGGTCGACGGCAGCGGCGTCGTCAATAAATGCGTAAATCTGGGCTGGGGAGTATTTAACGTGGAGGAAGAACTTCATGCTAAGACAGGTCTTCCGGTCAAAGCCGCAAACGACGCCAATGTAGCTGCATTGGGAGAATTGTGGCAGGGAGGCGCGAAAGGTTGCAGCGATGCGATCATGGTGACTCTTGGCACCGGCGTCGGGGGCGGTATTATTATCGGCGGGAAAATTGTGCCCGGTTTTGACGGCGCGGGCGGCGAGATCGGGCATATGGCTGTCAATGAGGATGAAATCGAGCAGTGTACCTGCGGAAAATACGGGTGTCTGGAACAGTATACATCGGCGACAGGAATTGTGCGTATGGCAAAGAGAAAACTTGCCGTGACTTCGGAGGAAACGTCGTTAAAGTCATACGAAATACTCACGGCAAAAAATGTGCTGGACGAGGCAAAAGCGGGCGATGCCGCGGCGCTTGGACTGCTGGATGAAGTTGCGCGCATTCTGGGCAGGTCGCTCGCCAATGCTGCCTGTGTGGTAAATCCGGAAATTATTGTAATAGGGGGCGGCGTTTCCAAAGCAGGAACAATTCTTCTGGATGCGATTCAAAAATATTTTAAAGAGTATGCGTTCCACGCCTGCCGCAATGCAAAATTTGCACTGGCATGTCTTGGAAACGACGCCGGAATGTACGGCTGTGTAAAAATGCTGTTATAGGAAGCGCCGTCACACCTCCTGTTGAATCAGCCCTTTTGTTTTCCATTTTCCGGTATAATAGCGCACGACCGGTATAATACAGCCGCACCCCCACGAGATCGGCGTTGCAAGCCAGATCCCTGTCAGCCCGATCAGATGGGAGAGCAGATAGGCAAACAGAATGCGTGCCCCAAGCTCTGACAATCCTGCGACCATACAGATGTTGACGTCGCCTGCGCCGCGGATCAGGTTCTGATAGCTTTGCATAATACCGGCAATAATATAGGCGATTCCGATAATGGACAGGTATGTCTCGCCGATGCCAATCGCAGTCTGCTCTGTCTGCGCGTCCAGAAATAAGCGCATTATATTGCCTTTGAAACAGAGTACGAATATGGCAATGGAGATTGCGGCGGCCATCATCAGACGCAGTGTGGCGCGCAGCCCTTCGCGGATGCGGTCAAAATTCTGCTGACCCATATTCTGTCCTGTAAATACGGACATGGACGTGCCGATCGAGACAATAAACTGAATGGCTACCATATCCAGTTTGCCGGCCGCAGTACAGGCGGCGATTGCAGCTTCCCCGTAAGAATTGATCAGGCGCTGCACGCTCAGTCCCCCGAGAGAGATCGCGCCTGACTGGAATGCAGAAGGCAGTCCGGTCCTGATGATTAATGCGATCATTTTTTTGTCCGGGGTTTTCTGTAAGCCGTCTATGTGCAGTTCACGCCGCTTTCGGAACAGATGGACAATACAGATGACCGCGGAAAGGCATTGTGCAATAATCGTTGCATAAGCGGCGCCTGCAATGCCAAGATCAAATCGTAAAATAAAAACAAGATCAAGCGCGATATTGACAACAGACGCCACGATCAGCGCATAGAGCGGCGTTTTGGAATCGCCCACATTTCTAAGAATAGCGCCTGCGGCATTATATGCCATATTTCCTGTAATAAATACGATCATTATCTGCAGATAGGCAGCGGCATAGCCTGCAATATTGTCCGGAATCCCCAGTATTTTCAGAAAGACCGAGACAAGCAGCCGGCCGGATATGGTCATAATCAGCGTTAAAACACCGGTTATGTAAATCATGGAAGTTACGGCCTTTTTCAGCTGGTTATAATTTGCAGCGCCGAAGCATTGTGCTATTATAATGCCGGCGCCGTTATTCAGTCCTACAATCAGGCATGTGATTAAAAACATGACGGAACCGATGCTGCCGATTCCTGCAAGTGCGTCTGCTCCGAGGTATTTGCCGACAATCACAGTATCCACAAGACTGTAGATCTGCTGGAAGATATTTCCGACCAGCATAGGGAACGTAAAGGAAAGAAGCAGTTTTGTCGTGTTCCCTTTTGTCATATCGTTCGTCATGGTAAAAAAAAGCTCCTTATTTTAGCGTGGGTTTTGTTTTTGTTCGGGACGTATCGGCGCACAGGAGCATCCGATGCCAAGCCCGCCCTGCCCGATATGGCAGGAAACGCCAAGCGACAGGTCGTCGCACAAAAGGTCCATACCGGGGAATGCCGATTGGATCTCTTCAATCCACCGTTGTGTTACTTCGGCGGAAGCGCTGGAGGCGGCGAGCAGATGCACTTCGCCTGCATCATGCTGTTTTTTGAATTTTGTCTCCAGATCATGCCGCATGGCTTCGATCATCGCCTTTTTTGCTTTTTCAAAGCCGCGGCATTTTTTATACATATCGAGTGTTCCGACATCAAATTTCAGCACGGGCTTAATGTTTAACACAGTGCCGAGCGCTGCGACAGCCGGCGAAATGCGCCCGCCGCGCTTTAAATGTTCCAGTGTTTCCACACCGACATAGATGACCATCTGATCTCTGGCCTGTTCCAGGATCTGTTTGATCTGATCTGCCGGATAGCCCTCCGCAATCAGTTCCATCGCATCGAGGACAGAGCGGTGCATCAGCGTGGAGACGCGTCCGTTGTCTACCACAAAAACGCGGCCTTTGTAAGCTTCATCCTGCGCCAGCGCCGCCGCTGTCTGGCAGGAGCCGCTTAAGCCGCTGCTGATTGGAATATATAAAATCTGCTCATATTCTTTCAGCGCCTCGTTCCATATCTGCTGTACGCTTTCGGGTGACGGCTGCGAAGTGGAGATGGCAGCGCCGGAGTCAAGTTTCTCAAAAAACTCTTCTCTTGTCAGCGTAATATCTTCATAGAAACATTCCTCACCAATATAAAAAGGCATAGGGAGAACCCATATGCCAAGTTGCTCTGCTAATTTTGCAGTAATGCTGCTGTGGCTGTCTGTAACGACTCCGATCGTTTTCATAGCGTCCCTCATTTCTGTAAATCTTTTTTTCATCTTATAGGAAAAAACATTTTTGTCAATAGCTTTTTGCTAATTTTTTTCTGGACAATTGGTACTATGAAATCGACCGGGGCTTACGGCGTGCCGCTTAAAGGTCCAAAGCATGTTTTTTTACATTCGTCAGCGCTTTTGACACGGGCGGGATGCTGATGATCATGAGTGTCGCAATGGCTTCCGGAACCAGATAGGAAGCCTGATATCCCATGGAATAGAGCAGAGGGTGCATGCCCTCCGGGGCAAATGAGGCAAAAAATACGACGCCGGAGACGGTAGAGCACACAAAGCGGCCGAATACGCCGACGATGTATCCGATCTGCAGGCCGAATTTTTTCTTATGGAAAAAACCGGCCAGGCCAAGCGCTCCAAATGCAAGCGGATAATCGAGAAGCATCTGTGGGATCGTGTAAAAAATGGGTTCTATCACAAACTGTACAAGACCGTAGGCGACTGCCGTCATAATGCCGGCATAAGGTCCGTACCAGTAAGCGATCAGCACGATAAACAGCATCGACAGCAGCGTGACGGATCCGCCCATCGGCATGGTCCAGATTTTAATCATCGAACAGACGAGCGAGAGCGCAATTGCCATTGCGGAGTAGACAAGTTGTTTTGTAGTCAGGGCCGCTTTTTTTGCTGCATTTTTCTGGCGTATCACGGCAGCGATTACGACGAGAACAGCGATTGCGGCTGCAACGATCAGGATTCCCGTTGTTGTCAGCCGCACGGAGCCGTCTCCCCATGCGCCCTCTGGCGAAGCAAAAAAATTGTTCATAAAAAAATCCTCCTTTACATTGGTACAATGCCAGAGGAGGATAAAAATCCGATCTTTGCTTCCTTACGCCGGTATTATCCGGTTCAAGTAATAAGGGTCGATGAAATTCATCTCTCAGCATAAAGCGCCCCCAGCATCGTCATAATTTATTTGTTTTTTTAATATAGCAGTAATAGATGCGCTTGTCAAGCGCAAAATGAAATCGTCACCGCTTTATGCCTGCAGGCATTCCGGCATTTTCAAAGACAGGCCAAAATATAAGGAAAACATAAATTATTTTGTGGTCTTCTATTGTACCATGGATGGCGGTGTGATAAACTAAAATTATAGTAAAAAACGAACAATGCAAAGGGAGGCGACAGCAAAACAGAAAAGGAGAAGCATGTCAACCATGATCTGCTGCATGCAGGGAATGCAGCCCTGATGCAGGGAAAACAGGAAAACTATGAAAAATATCAGACAAAGAAAAACAGACTGTGCAAAAATGCTTGCGGTCACAATGCTGTTTTCGGTATTCACACCGATTACTGCAATAGCAGGACAGTGTGATCCAATCCAGGAGAGCACTCAAAACGAAAGTACGACAGAACGGGGAGAATATGTAATCGCCCTGGAAGAAAACATGGCGGCACTGGTCAGTGAGCCAGGGGAAGCGGCGGAGATAAGCAAAGAGACGGACATGATAATTTACGAGACAGACCTGTCCGAAGAGGAACTGCTGCAGCTTAAGCAGTCCGGGGAGGCAGTCGTAGAGGAGAACTTTTTCCTGTTTGGAGCAAACGCAAAGGAGGAGCCGAAGCGCCCGATCAAAGGCGCTCTGTCGGACGGGCAGGATGCACAGGAATCCAATAGAGAAGGGACGGACTGGAATTACCGCATGATCCGGTGGGATGAACCGGCAGATAAGCCGGCGGAGAGCACAGACGATCCGGTAAAAGTTGCGGTTCTTGACTCCGGAATTGAATTACTTTCCGGCATTCCGGTGAGAGACAGTGTTAATCTTGTAAAAGAGGAGCAGGATCTGCCCTACTATATGAACGATATGGTTGGGCATGGCACGGCTGTCGCGGATATTATTCACCAGATCTGTCCGGATGCATGGCTGTATGCAGTGCGTGTGCTGGACCGGGAAAACAGAGGGCGTCTAAGTGATATTGTGGAGGGTATTTACTGGTGCATTGACCAGGATGTTGATATCATCAATATGAGTTTTGGCACGCCGCGGGAATCCGAGATTCTAAGAGACGCGGTGCAGGCTGCGGCCAATGCCGGAATCCTGATTGTGGGTTCGGCAGGAAACGGCGGGAGCGAGGCAGGAATCGAATATCCGGCAAGATTTGAGGAAGTGGTTGCAGTCGGCGCGGTGGGAACTGATGCGAAGCGGACAGAGGAGAGCGCAACCGGCTCTGAGCTTGAACTGGTAGCTCCGGGAGAGCAGATTGCAGTCAAAAGCATGTTTGGCATGGAAACAGTCAGTTCAGGCACCAGCATGGCCGCTCCGCATATTGCGGGGGCAGCAGCGGTACTGATGGAGCAGGATGCACAAAAAGATGCCGTGCAGGTACGGGCCGTCTTAAATGAGAGCGGAAACCCGCTTGGCAGCAAAGAGGAATACGGCAGTGGCATTGTAGACATTGCGTATGCAAAACAGCTGTTAGAAGAGGATGTGGTGACATCACAGGAGGGCAGCGTCTGCGCATATGCAGACGGGCAGCAGACAGAACGGGTACGGGATGCCGTGCAGACGTTTGAGGAAGTGGATTATGTGGAAGGGCGCTGGGGAAAGGATAAGCATAAAGAACTTATGCAGGATGCCGCGGTGGATTTTGGAGATTTCAGCGCAACAGAAATGAAGCTTTTAAAAGCGGGAGCCGTCTATCCGGATATAAAAGAAGCTATGCCAAATGACCCGGAGTGGCATGGACAGTTTTGGGAAAACTATATTGCAAACTATATTTCAGCAGTAAAACTTGCGCTGCTCGCAGGGGACACCGCGGCGCTGCCAAAAGCGAAAGGTCAGTCTGAGGGATGTTATCAGCGGATCAAAAGTAAGGTATCAACAAAAAATATGAATGGTAAATCATGGAATGCAATAATAGCAGATACAACGGGTTTGGATTATGGAAGTCAGAGCGCATCTGTAAAAAAGAAGTGGCGCAAAACATTTTTATCTGGTATGGCCTGCCATACAGGGACGGACGCGTTTGCGCACAGTGCATATTACAGGGATCAGTATGGATTTACATATCAGATTGAACATAAAAACGGGGCGGACAATCCTGACGTGAAAAATAATCGTTACAAATGTGCGGGACGGCTGGCCTATGAAACGGCGGCAAATTGCCAGTTGGGAATTTCTGGGGATGTGATAGATTTCTGGCCGGCCGACAATACGATCTGGAAAGATTTTTTGATGAGGAATATATTAGAGTATGCCATTCAGGCAGATAAGAGCAACTACGGAGAAAAAACCCTAAGAGAGTGGTTTGGCCCAATTGATTACCGTGTGTATGACTGACCTGTGGAAAGGAGCTCCTATGAAGAATAGAAAACTGTTACAAATGGTGTTCGGAACCGCTTTATTGCTCCTCGTTGTCTGTCTGGCGCCGTCGCTGGTTTTTGCGAAAACGAAAAAGACATACAAAGATTACAAATATACGTATAACGAGCAGAAAGACGGAATCAAAATTTTAAAATACACCGGAAGTGCAAAACGTGTAAAGGTCCCGGCAAAGATAAACGGGGTAAAGGTGGAAACAATCGGAAGAGAAGCGTTTTGTCTGAACCGGTACGTGGAAGAGATTGTTTTGCCGGAAACGGTCAGAGTTGTGGAAAGGGAAGCCTTTCGTTCCTGTCGCAGATTAAAAAAGGCAGTACTGCCGAAAGGCCTGGAAACATTTGGCAAGGGAGTATTTCAGGGATGTTCTGTATTGCAGACCGTTAATCTGCCGGAGCGTCTGACCGAGATACCGGCTGTGACATTTGCGTTTTGCTATAAACTCGAAAAAATAATAATTCCCAAAAATGTACGTTCGATTGAGCTGGAAGCTTTTGTGGATTGCTGGGCGCTGAAAGATGTAATATTTGAAAAAGGTGCAAAACTGGAAAGAATCGGGGAATCTGCTTTTGAAAAATGTGAGAGTCTCACGGAATTTAAAGTGCCGGATCGCGTGCGTATTCTGGAAGACGATGTTTTTGCAGAAAACGCAAATCTGACCAGGGTTGTATTTGGGAAAAATTCCGATTTAAGAATTATGGAAGGCGGATGTTTTGCATTTTGCCCATCTCTGAAAGAATTTTCTTTCCCCAAAAAAATAGAAAAAACAGGGGGATCTTTGTTTTTGGATGATTCGAATTTAGAGAAAATTACCTTTAAAGGAAAAGTTCCGAAAATAGAAAACCGGACGTTTTTGGGAATCCATCCCAATGCCATATTTCATGTGCCGTCCAAATATAAGTCGGCATACAAAAAGGCGCTGACAAAGAAAAAAGGGTTTTTAAAGACGATGCGGGTGCAATAGCGATCGTATCAGAAAAAAGGGGCAGGTATTACCTGTATGACTGACCTGTGGAAAGGAGCTCCTATGAAGAATAGAAAACCGTTACAAATGGTGTGTGGAACCGCTTTATTGCTCCTCGTTGTCTGTCTGGCGCCGTCGTTGGTTTTTGCGGGGACGAAAAAGATATACAAAGATTTTAAATATTGCTATACAGAGGAAAACGACGGTATTATTCTTTTGAAATATAAAGGGAAAGAAAAACAGGTAACGATTCCGGAAACTATTGACGGTTTTCCGGTGGTGGCAATAGGCGATACTGCATTTAAGGGGAACCGGTATGTAAAAGGGGTCGTGCTGCCGGAAACAGTGCAAACGATCGGGCAGGAGGCTTTTTACGGGTGCAGTAGATTGAAGAAAGCAGTGTTGCCAGAAAGGATAAAAACACTGGAAAGGGCGGTGTTTGGATGTTGTGAAGAACTGCAGACCGTTCATCTTCCGGAGAGCCTGTCATGTATAAAGACGGCAGCTTTTAGTTTTTGCCTGAAACTTGAAAAAATTGAAATACCCAAAAATGTGGTATCCATTGAGTGGGAGGCATTTCGGGGGTGTCGTCTATTGAAAAATATTATTTTTTCCAAAAATTCCAAACTGGAACGGATCGGAAAGTCTGCTTTTATGTATTGTTGGTTTCTGAAAGAAATCAGGTTGCCGGACAGCCTGCAGATACTGGAGGAACAGGCTTTCTCTGATAATCATAACCTGCAAAAAGTTGTGTTTGGAAAAAAATCCCGCTTAAAAGAAGTACAGGATGGCTGTTTTGGGGATTGTCCGTCTCTGAAAAAATTTACATTTCCCAGGAATGTACAAAAAGTAGGATATGAAATCTTTTCCTACAATAAAAAAATGAAACAGATCACATTTCAGGGAAAAGTTCCGAAAATAGAAAAGCGGGCGTTCGCGGGAATCAATCCCAATGCCATATTTCATGTGCCGTCCAAATATAAGTCGGAATACAAAAAGGCGCTGACAAAGAAAAAAGGGTTTTTGAAGACGATGCAGATGAAATGACAATGTCTGCATAAGATGCCAGCCGGAAAAATTGTAATCCTGTAATGCAAGAATACCGGATCTGCCTGTTTACCTGTAAACGGGCAGATCCGGTATTTATTGTCTTACAGGAAAGACCTTGCTGCTGTGAAACATGAAAGGCAGCAGCGCCATACATGGCGCGGCAAAGGAGGTTCTTTCTGAACACAGCAGCATGAATCATACGAAAGATGAAATTATCATAAAATAGAGGTTGACAAAATATGGAAGTGTGCATATACTTTGACTGTCAAAGTATCTTTACAGATCATTGAAACTATCAAAAAAGAAAGGAAACGAAAAATTATGTTAGAAAGAATGATACCGATTATTGCAGAACAGTTAAATGTGGATGAGTCTGAGATCAAGGCCGAGTCCAATTTCAAGGACGATCTGGGAGCGGATTCCCTGGATCTGTTTGAGCTTGTCATGGCTTTGGAAGAAGAATTTGACGTTGAGATTCCGTCCGAGGATCTGGAATCCATTGCAAAAGTAAGCGATGTCATTGAATATTTAAAAGAAAAAGGCGTTCAGGATTAAGAGAGGTCGACATGAATACAAGGATAACAAAGCTGCTCGGAATCAGATATCCAATCATCCAGGGCGGGATGGCATGGGTGGCGGAATACCATCTTGCCGCAGCAGTTTCAAATGCGGGCGGCCTGGGGTTAATCGGCGCTGCAAGCGCGCCGCCTGAGGTCGTGCGCGAACAGATCCGCGAGGCAAAGAAACTGACCGACCGGCCGTTTGGCGTGAATGTCATGCTGTTGAATCCAAACGCGCCCGAGGTGGCCCAGATTGTGATCGAAGAAGGCGTGAAAGTCGTTACAACCGGCGCCGGAAGCCCCGCACAGTTTATGGAGGCATGGAAAGCAGCCGGCGTTATCGTCATTCCGGTTGTCGCAAGCGTAGCCATGGCAAAGATGATGCAGCGCGCCGGCGCCGATGCCGTAGTTGCCGAGGGTATGGAATCCGGCGGACATATCGGCTCCCAGACAACCATGACACTGGTGCCGCAGATTGTCGATGCGGTAGAGATTCCGGTAATTGCAGCCGGCGGCATCGCAGACGGCAGGGGAATTGCCGCGGCAATGATGCTGGGAGCGGAAGGCGTTCAGATGGGAACGCGCTTTATTGTAGCAGACGAGTCTGTTGTACATCAAAATTATAAGGAACGCGTGGTGAAAGCAAAGGATATCGACTCAGAGATCACGGGTGCGAGTACCGGACATCCGATTCGTGTGCTGCGCAATAAAATGAGCCGCGAATACCTTAAGATGGAAAAAGAGGGAGCGACGTTTGAGGAATTGGAGCAGCTGACCTTAGGATCACTGCGAAAAGCCGTGATCGACGGCGATGTGGTAAACGGAAGCCTGATGGCGGGGCAGAGCGCAGGGCTTGTAAAGAAGCAGCAGAGCTGCCATGAAATCATGGAAGAGATCGTAACAGAGGCGGATGCGCTGTTAAACAATAGAAGCGGGGAATAGCGTGAAAAGTACATCTAAGGCTCATGCCAGAGGGCATTTCGCCGAGACGTACTAAGTTTCACGCCGAAAAATGCCAGAAGCAGGCATTTTTCATCTCGATTTGAGTCGCGGCAGGGCCGCGGCATGGAGGTTGGCATGGGAAAAAGAGCATTTTTGTTTCCGGGACAGGGCGCACAGTATGTGGGTATGGCAAAAGAATTTTATGACCGGTTTGCTGTATGCAGAGAAGTGTTTGAACTGGCGGGCAGGGCGTCCGGTCTTGATGTGGCCGCGCTTTGCTTTGAGGAAAACGAAAAAATAAATATTACAGAGTATACACAGATCTGTATGCTGACGGCGGAGGCGGCTGTTTTAAAAGCAGTTGAGGAAGCGGGGATCAGCGCGGATGTAACGGCAGGTTTAAGTCTTGGCGAATACGGCGCGCTGATCGCTTCCGGTGTGCTTTCGCTGGAAGATGCATTTGCATTGATACGGAAAAGAGGAATTTATATGCAGCAGGCAGTGCCGACGGGAGGAGCCATGACAGCGGTTCTGGGGCTTGATGCTGCAGAGATTGAAAAAGTGTGTGAAGCTTCGGACGGGATTGTCTCTATTGCCAATTATAACTGTCCCGGCCAGATTGTGATTACCGGGGAAGAGGCGGCCGTTGCATCAGTAGCCGAAAAATGCAAAGAGGCGGGAGCAAAGCGCGCCGTACCGTTAAATGTAAGCGGCCCGTTCCATTCAAAAATGCTTGCAGGCGCCGGAGAAAAGCTGGGGGAGGATCTTTTGCAGATCGAAGTGCATGAGATTTTAATTCCGTATCTTTCGAATGTAACGGCAGATTATGTCACAGACAAAACACAGGTGAAAGACCTCTTAAGGCAGCAGGTATCTTCGCCGGTGCGCTGGCAGCAGTCGATTGAGCGCATGATTGCGGACGGCGTCGACGAGTTTGTCGAGATTGGGCCAGGCCGTACGCTGACCGGATTTATGAAAAAGATAAACCGCGGTGTTACAGTCAGCAATATTGATAAGATGGAGGACTTTGACCGGTATGTCAGCAGATAGAGTAGCTCTTGTGACAGGCGCAAGCCGTGGAATCGGCAGTGAAATTGCGCGGACGCTTGCGCGGGACGGCGTATTTGTCATAATCAATTATAACGGATCTAAGGAACGCGCCGATTCGGTCGCAGAGGAAATCAGGGCGTCAGGAGGCGGCGCTGCCGCCTTTGGATGCGACGTCTCGGATTTCAAAGCCTGTGAGGAAATGATCAAGGAGATCATCAAAACATACGGGCGCATTGATATTCTGGTAAACAATGCCGGAATTACAAGGGACGGCCTCATTATGAAGATGAGCGAAGCTGATTTTGACGCGGTATTAGATACCAATTTAAAAGGCGCGTTTCATACGATACGTCATGCTTCCCGTTACTTTTTAAAGCAGCGCTCCGGAAGAATTATCAATATCTCTTCCGTTTCCGGCGTGGCGGGAAATGCGGGGCAGGCAAATTACAGCGCGAGCAAGGCCGGGATTATAGGCCTTACGAAAAGCGTTGCACGGGAGCTTGCGAGCCGCGGCATTACCTGCAATGCAATTGCTCCCGGTTTTATCGAGACAGAGATGACCGAAGCGATGACAGAGGCAGCAAAAGAGAGTGTGAAAGCGCAGATCCCGCTCGGCCGTACCGGAAGCACAAAAGATATTGCGGAAACGGCGGCGTTTCTTGCCTCGGAAAAAGCAGGCTATATCACGGGGCAGGTAATCTGTGTGGACGGCGGAATGTGTATGTAGGCTGTATTTGTTTTTGTAATTTATTTGGAGGAATATAATATATTATGAGTAGACGAGTCGTAGTGACCGGCATGGGCGCCATTACGCCGATCGGGCTTTCTGTTTCGGAGTTCTGGCAGTCGGTAAAAGAGAAAAAAACCGGGTTTGCCGAGATCACACATTTTGACGCAACCGGATACAAAGCCCATATAGCCGCGGAAGTAAAAGGATTTGACGGAAAAAATTATATGGATGCGAAGACGGCAAAGCGGATGGAGCCGTTTAGCCAGTTTGCCGTTGCGGCGGCGAAAGAAGCGATTTTGGACGCTGCACTTGATTTGACAAAGGAAGATCCGTATAGGGCCGGATGCGCCATCGGAAGCGGGATCGGCAGTATGCAGGCCCTCGAGCGTGAACACGGTAAACTGTTGGAAAAGGGGCCGGGCAGGGTAAATCCGCTCTTTGTACCGATGATGATTTCCAATATGGCGGCAGGCAATGTCTCTATTTTATTCGGTTTAAAGGGGAAGAGCATCAATGTCGTTACCGCATGTGCGACCGGCACGAATACGATCGGAGAGGCGTTTCGCTGCATCCAGTACGGCGACGCGGACATTATGGTTGCGGGAGGTACAGAAAGCTGTATCAGTCCGCTTGGCATCGCCGGATTTACCGCATTGACTGCGCTCTCCTGTGAGAGCGACGTGACAAAATGTTCGATCCCGTTTGACAAAAACCGCAGCGGTTTTGTGATGGGAGAGGGAGCGGCAGTCGTTGTGCTTGAGGAACTGGAGCACGCGAGGGCGCGCGGCGCAAAGATCTATGCGGAAGTCGCCGGATACGGCTGTTCCTCCGACGCATATCATATCACATCACCCGAGGAATCCGGGGCCGGAGCGGCCAGGGCGATGCAAAATGCCGTAAAGGACGCGGGGCTTTCACCGGAAGATATCACGTACATCAATGCGCACGGAACGGCGACGCATCACAATGACCTGTTTGAGACAAGGGCGATTAAGCTGGCATTCGGAGATCACGCAAAAAACATAAAAATCAATTCAACAAAATCCATGATCGGGCACCTTTTGGGTGCGGCCGGCGCAATCGAATTTATAGCCTGCGTCAAAGAGCTGCAGGAGGGATATGTGCATGCAACCGTGGGGTACGAAACGCCGGATGAGGAACTGGATCTTGATTACTGCAAAACGGAAAGCAGCATGGATCTTTTCTATGCGCTGAGCAACTCGCTTGGTTTTGGCGGGCACAATGCAAGTCTGCTGCTTAAAAAATACAGCGGCGAGCCTGCGGAAAGGTGAGGACATGTCGGTACTTACAACGAAACAGATTATGGAGATCATTCCGCATCGTCAGCCCTTTTTGCTGATTGATACGATTGAGGAACTAAAACCGGGTGTGCGAGCCGTGGCAAAAAAATGTGTCAGCTATAATGAACCGTTTTTCGGCGGACATTTTCCGGCGGAACCGGTGATGCCGGGCGTGCTTCTGATCGAAGCGCTGGCCCAGGCCGGGGCGGTGGCAATTTTGTGTCAGGAGGAAAACCGCGGAAAAACAGCTTATTTTGCCGGCATTAACGCCGCAAAATTTAAACAGAAAGTAGTTCCCGGGGACGTTTTATATCTGGAAACGGAGATTATAAAGCAAAAAGGGCCGATTGGCGTCGGACGGGCGATAGCAAAGGTGGAAGATAAAATTGTCTGCACCGCCGAACTGACTTTTGCAATAAGTTAAATGGGGGATTTTTGATGGCAGCGTTATTCAAAAAAAAGAAAACGACTTCAAATGAGGAAAATACCAGAGAAGCGGTGAAAGAGACACAGCCGGCCGAAGTGATCGTCTGCCCGTCCTGCGGGAGGGAGATTGACAGAAAAGAGACGGAGCGTAACAAATATGTCTGTTATGAATGCGGCAGTTATTTCCGTGTGAGAACGAAAAACCGTATCAAAATGGTTGCGGATAAAGGCAGTTTTACGCCATGGTTTGAAGACCTGTCTTTTGAAAATCCGCTTGATTTTCCGGGATATGAGGATAAAGTAAAGGCTGCGAAAGAAAAAACGGGCCTGCACGAGGCAATTACAATCGGTCAGTGTAAAATCTACGGAGAGGATGCGGTTCTTGGCATCTGCGACGCTCGATTTCTTATGAGCAGTATGGGCCATATCGTCGGGGAAAAAATTGCGCTTGCCGTGGAGCGGGCCACGGAGCAGAAACTTCCCGTTATTTTATTCTGCTGTTCCGGGGGCGCGAGAATGCAGGAGGGCATTGTTTCGCTGATGCAGATGGCAAAGACTTCTGCAGCATTAAAACGACATTCGGATGCAGGGCTGCTCTATGTGCCTGTTTTGACAGATCCGACCACAGGCGGCGTGACGGCGTCGTTTGCAATGCTTGGCGATATTATACTCGCCGAGCCGATGGCGCTGATTGGCTTTGCAGGACCGCGCGTGATTGAACAGACAATCGGACAAAAGCTGCCGGAGGGCTTTCAGCGTTCCGAATTTCAGCTGGAGCACGGTTTTGTCGATGCCATTGTGGAGCGCAGACATCTGAAAGAAACGCTGTTTGAAATTTTAAGGATGCATCATGTGAAAGACGGCTACGCTCACTTTGATAAACACAGAGCCGGCGACAATTACGAGCCGACAGAGCTGATGAAAGAGCGCGCGGTAAAATCCAAACCGCTGACTGCGTGGGAAAAAGTAAAGGCGGCCAGAAAAGTAGATCGTCCGGCATCCGTCGATTATATGGATATTATTTTTGACGAATTTATGGAACTGCACGGCGACCGTTACTTTGGAGACGACGCGGCGATTGTGGGCGGTATTGCCTATCTGGACGGGCAGCCGGTGACGGTGATCGGCGTACATAAGGGAAAAGATTTAAAGGATTGTGTGCGTCATAATTACGGGATGCCTTCACCGGAGGGATACCGCAAGGCGTTGCGTCTGATGAAACAGGCGGAGAAATTCAAGCGTCCCATTATTACATTTGTGAATACGTCCGGCGCATTCTGCGGGATGGAAGCGGAGGAGCGCGGACAGGGAGAGGCGATTGCGAGGAACCTTTACGAGATGGCGGCGATCAAAGTACCGATCTTATGTATTATGATCGGCGAAGGCGGAAGCGGAGGAGCGCTTGCGCTGGCGGTCGGAAACGAAGTATGGATGATGGAAAACGCGACATACAGCGTGCTCTCGCCGGAAGGGTTTGCTTCCATTCTCTGGAAAGACGGCAAGCGTGCAAAGGAAGCAAGCGACGTGATGAAGATCACAGCGCATGATCTGTATGATCTGCATATTGTGGAGAAAGTCATTCCCGAGTATGGTACAGCAGATGTCAAGGCCTGCGAATCCATTGCACGTTATATGAAAGGTCAGATCAAAGATTTCCTGACAAGGCAGAACGGAAAATCAGGCGAGGAACTTGCAGAAAGTCGCTATCAGCGGTTCCGCTCATTTTAGGTCACAAGGAGAATTATGAATATAAAGATTATCGGAACCGGAAGCGCGGTTCCCAAATTGCGGGTAACGAATGATGATTTAAGTAAAATGATGGATACTTCGGACGAGTGGATCAAAAGCCGCACCGGAATCAGGGCGCGTCATCTTGCAGTGGAGGAATCGACGACGACGCTGGCGGTCGACGCTGCGCGCGCTGCGCTTGATATGGCAGGCGTGATGGCAGGGGAACTTGATATTATTATCTCGGCGACTGTCACGCAGGACCGTCTGCTGCCGAACCTCTCCTGCGAGCTTCAGGCAGCGCTTGGCGCAGACAGAGCGTTTGCATTTGATATCAATGCGGCCTGTTCGGGTTTTCTGTATGCGTTAAATCTGGTACGGATGTACTTAAGCAGCGGCAGATACAAAACGGCATTAATCCTTGGCGCCGAGACGCTCTCAAAAATTATGGACTGGAACGACAGAAGCACCTGCGTGTTGTTTGGGGACGGCGCCGGCGCTGCAGTGATAAGGGCTTTTGAGGAAGACGAAAAGAGCGGCGTGCTGGCTGCTCTGCAGGGTTCTGACGGCGGAAAAGGCATGGTTTTAAATTGCAGGAACCGTCCGCTGAACAACCCGTATGTCAATCACGGGAATGAGGTTCCGTATGTACATATGAACGGGCAGGAAGTCTACAAATTTGCAGTGCGAACCGTACCAAAGGCCGTTGCGCAGGTTGTGGAGGAGGCAGGGATGTCGATGGATGAGATTGACCTGTTTTTACTGCATCAGGCAAATTACCGCATTATAGAAGCGGCGGCAAAACGTCTCGGACAGCCGATGGAAAAATTCCCGACCAACTTACAGGAGTGCGGAAATATATCCGCGGCGAGCGTCCCGATTCTGCTTGACGAGGTAAATCGCCGGGGCATGATAAAAAAAGGCGATAAGATTGTTCTGGCAGGGTTTGGAGCCGGCCTTACATGGGGTGCGGCTCTTCTCATCTGGTAAACAGGGAGGCGTATATGACCGCAGATGAGACGTTAAATGAGTTGCTGGTCAGGCTGTTCAAAGATATCATGGAAATTGAGGCCAGGTGTCTGGTCACGGAGAACTATTCGGATATCAGTTATAATGATTTTCATATTCTGGAGGCGATCGGGACAAGGGAACCAAAGAGTATGACTTCCGTGGCAAAACTGATGCGCGTGACGACAGGAACGCTTACGCGCGCAATCGACGCTCTGTCTAAGAAAGACTATGTCAGAAGGGAACGCAGCAGGCAGGATAAGCGTGTCGTATGGCTTTGCCTGACCCAAAAAGGAAAAGCGGCCTGCGCTCACCATGAAAAATTTCATCAGAATATGATTGCCCATATAAAGGAACAGTTAAGCGAAAAGGAGATGCCGGTATTAATTTTTTCGCTGGCAAAGCTTGCCGATTATTTCCGGACGATGTATGGGCAGGAGGAATAAATTTTCAAAAAATCGAAAAAAAATATTGCGCCCGGAAAATATTTGTACTAAAATAACACTGCCGGAAATGTATGGCAATCTAAATCATAAGGAGATGTAAACAAATGGGATACGTAGATGAAGTCCTTGCGCGCGTGCGCGAAAAAAATGCGTCGGAACCGGAATTTTTACAGGCAGCGGAGGAAGTACTGGAGTCGCTTCGGCCGGTGATTGATGCAAATGAGGCTGTATACAGAAGAGAGGCTCTGTTGGAGAGGCTGGTTGAGCCGGACCGGCAGTTTAAATTCCGTGTTCCCTGGGTAGACGATAACGGCCAGGTTCAGGTAAACACAGGGTACAGAGTACAGTATAACAATGCAATCGGCCCGTACAAAGGAGGCCTGCGTTTACATCCATCCGTAAATATCGGAATTATTAAATTCCTTGGATTTGAGCAGATTTTCAAAAATTCACTGACAGGACTTCCGATCGGCGGCGGCAAAGGCGGGGCGGATTTTGATCCGAAAGGAAAGTCAGATCGTGAAGTAATGGCGTTCTGCCAGAGCTTTATGACAGAATTGTGTAAATATATTGGCGCGGATGTCGATGTGCCGGCAGGCGATATCGGAACAGGCGCAAGGGAAATCGGGTACATGTTCGGACAGTATAAAAAGATCCGCGGCACATATGAGGGCGTTTTGACCGGAAAAGGTTTAACATACGGCGGTTCTCTTGTGCGTACGGAGGCGACCGGATATGGTCTGTTATATATTACGGAAGAACTGATGAAATGCCATGGCGAGTCCATGGAGGGCAAGACGGTTGTCGTATCCGGCGCCGGAAATGTTGCAATCTATGCGACGCAGAAAGCACAGCAGATGGGTGCAAAAGTTGTGACATGTTCGGATTCCACAGGATGGATTTACGATCCGGAGGGAATTGATGTTGCGCTGTTAAAAGAGGTAAAAGAAGTAAAACGCGCGCGCCTGACCGAGTACGCTGCCGCAAGAGGGAGTGCAGAGTATCATGAGGGACGGGGCGTATGGCAGATTAAATGCGATATCGCGCTTCCGTGCGCAACGCAGAACGAGCTTCTGTCAGACGATGCGAAACAGCTTGTCGCAAACGGCTGCAAGGCAGTATGCGAGGGCGCAAACATGCCGACCACCATTGATGCAACAAAATATCTGCAGGAGAACGGCGTGTGGTTTATCGGCGGCAAGGCTGCAAATGCAGGCGGCGTTGCGACTTCCGCACTGGAAATGTCTCAGAACAGCGAGCGCTTAAGTTGGACATTTGAGGAGGTAGACGCCAAATTAAAAGATATTATGGTGAATATTTTCCACAATATTGACAATGCTGCGAAGAAATATGGCATGGAGGGCAACTATGTTGCCGGAGCAAATATCGCCGGATTTGAAAAAGTGGCGACAGCAATGATTGCCCAGGGCGTTGTATAAAAAATAGATGAAAAAGAGAGCAGCCATTTCGGAAGAAGCGGCTGCTCTTTTTTTGGTTTGCGCGCCATGGGCGCGCTCTAACGGGTGAAAGTCCGTAACATGCCCTGGTAGTGGGAAGTGTATAGCCAAAAGCAAGGGTGTCCATCGTGAGGTGGAATCTGAAGGAAGCTGTAGGCAAACCCCTGGTCCGACGGACAGGAATCACATATAAGGCTCGGAAATACGGATAAGTCTGCCAAAAGAGATGAAGTCCAAAAGTTGCCGGAAGTACGAGTAGATGTGGCGGATAGGTGAGGGGAAAGAGTGCGCACCTTAAGCGTGGAGGTCTCACAGGCGGTCTCATCAGCCGTAGTAACAACGAACTGTGAGAAGTCAGCAGAAGCCATAGTAGCGTAGAAGTTATACAACCTTGTTTTGGCGGACATGCAGGAGCTAGCAGCCACGGCGATAAACGATGCGGACGCTTTTTATGCTCGTCTGTCTGATAAAATGGAAAAGCGTTATAAACAGGACAGCTCGGAACTGCAGAAGGAATATGACCGCCTTGCGGAGCGAAATCAGAATATTGATGATATGTTTTTAAACCTGTATTCAGACGAGGCGAAAGGCATTGTCACAGAACAGCGTTTTATAAAATTGACCGAAGGGTTGGAAGACGAACAGAAAGAGAATGACGGCCGGATGGAGTACGGCTTTGCACGTTGGGGAAAAACAGATGGCTATTATCATGTTTTGAAAAACGCAGTAGATAATAACGAATATGAAATATCAGCAGTTGCAACAACGAATTATAATAAATTCATTGCTGAAATTCTTAAATGCGAAATTGCTTATCTGAATGGGTCAACGGAAATTTGGTATGATCCATATTTGAATCGTTTGGGGACACATTCAGAGTTGGAAACGGAGGAAAACCATATTTTAGTTCCTCTTATGTTTACACAAAGCGGCACTAAGACAATGACCTCAATTGATATGTCCATTCGTTATGTAAGGACTTATAATGAATGGAAAGTGTCAGATGCCATTGTTGTAGTAGGTTTTGGTTTTGGAACTGATGATGAACATATCAATGGAATTTTAAGAACACTCATAGACATTGAGGATAAGAAATTGTTTGTTGTAACATTAGGATATGGAGAAAGTGAGGAAGATATAATAAAAATGGTTGCTGGTAAACTTAAAGTTTCTAAGAATAGAAATATAAAAATCTTACAGGTCGATAAGAACGGTAAAGTATGTGGAACGGGGATATCTTGGAGTGAGGCAATTAAATCGCTATGATGTATGTATTATAAAAAATTAGTCTGGAATATAGCTGTAAAAAACAGGAATATAATATTGTTGCCACTGAAACTGATGGCATATAAAACACCTTTTGTAAAAATTGCATACAAAAGGTGTTTTGCTGTTATGGAGGGATTATTTGGCCGTTGTTTCGGTTAAAGGCTCATACTTTGATAAAAAGCTGTTTTTCCGTATCTGAAAGACTGGCAATGGAAACACCTTTCTTTCTGGCATAGTCCCGAATGCCCTTAAGGTTCAGTTTTACTTTTGGAAGATCGCTTGCCATGATTGGATCAGGCATAACTTCCAATTGTTTGTAATATTCCTCATAATTAAATTTCCTCATCGGTCCACTCATAATCATACACCTTCCTTATATCGGCTGCCTCATTTTCATAAATGGCAATTTGATTTGGATGCAGCATTGCGATATGTTCCGCTCTGAAAACTTCACAGTAATGCTTTACTAAATCCATATTAGCGGCATAGCCTACGATAACGCCGTCAAATCCATATTCCATTGATTTATCCGCAGCTATTGCAAATAAATGACCGCCAACGCCAGCATACTTTGGATTGTTGCATAACATTTTATTATTTTGTGGAGAAGCACACATCCAAGCTATGTATACTGCCTGAAAGTCATCATTTTTGCTTAACGCGACCAATCCCTGAATATCTACAGTACCGCTTACCACCAAGGCATAAACCTCGTGTTCTGGCAGAAGTTTTTCCCAATTTGTATACCAGCCATTTTTCTTATTAAACTTTGATAAAAAACTTTTGCGCCTTATTCTGACAACTTCTGTCGCTACAAAATCACCAGTTTCGTTATCTTTAAGGCATGGTGTCAAATCATCAATCCATACATTTATCATGATATTGATATCCCTTCTGTGTTCCTTAGTATCTCAATAAAAACATAGGATAATCCCTATCAATATTATATCCAACAAAAGCAGCCTTAGCAACTAATTTTTGGATGTTTTGTGGGTTTATATATTAAAAAGTAGTAATAATCTATATGCTCATTTTTTACTCCATTTAAAAAAAATATTTTTGACGAACCTGCTTCCATATTCTACATTTCTTTTTATACCTTGTCAATTGAGGGTAAAAACAGAATGGCATACATAGAAACGATATACTTTGCACATGACTATAAAAACAGTGATTGCTCATAAAAGAAAGGGATGAGAAGATGCAGGTAGGAAAACAAAGTATACAGTTTGAAGAGGCCCCATATATTTTAGGCAGTGCGAGTATTGTCGGAAAAAAGGAAGGAGAGGGGCCGCTCGGCGATTATTTTGACGTGGTCGGGCAGGATGATAAATTCGGGCAGGATACATGGGAGGAGGCCGAGAGTACGCTGCAGAAAGAAGCGTTCCAGATGGCAGTCGGGAAAGCGGGACTGAAAAAAGAGGATATCCGCTATCTTTTTTCCGGTGATCTGCTCGGACAAAATATTGCGACTTCATTTGGACTGATGGATTATCAGGTGCCGCTGTTTGGTCTTTACGGCGCGTGCAGTACATGCGGGGAGGCTCTCTCGCTCGGCGCAATGTGCGTAGCGGCCGGGTACGCAGACTATGTGGTTTCCATGACATCGAGCCATTTTGCAAGCGCGGAAAAGCAGTTTCGCTTTCCACTGGAATATGCAAATCAGAGACCGCTCTCCGCGACCTGGACCGTCACGGGAAGCGGCGCATATGTGCTCGGAAAAAAACGCAGCAAGGCGCGTATTACCGGCATTACCACCGGTAAAATCGTCGATTACGGCATTAAGGATTCGATGAATATGGGCGCTGCCATGGCTCCGGCAGCGGCGGATACGATATGCCGCCATCTGTCGGATTTTGGCAGGACGCCGGAGGATTACGACAAGATTATAACGGGGGATCTGGGCACAATCGGTCAGGAGATTCTCTGTGATCTTGCAAAACAGCAGGGATATGATATCAGCCTTGTCCATACCGACTGCGGAATTGAGATTTACGACGGGAAAAAACAGGGAACGGGAGCGGGCGGAAGCGGCTGCGGCTGTTCTGCTGCAACGTTAAGCGCATATTTCCTGAAAATGGTACAGGAGGGAAAATACAAAAAAATATTATTTGTGCCGACAGGGGCGCTGCTCTCTACCGTTTCCTTTAACGAGGGGATGACCGTTCCGGGCATTGCGCATGCGGTTGTCATTGAACACGCATCCTAGGGAATGTTTTTGGCAACAACATAAGATTTGCGTTCGCACTGTATGGCAAATCTTTTCATACAAACAGCAGTGCAGAAAAGGGGATAAGGATGGATTATTTTAATGCATTCTGGGTCGGCGGCGCAATTTGCGCGCTTGTCCAGATCTTAATGGAAAAAACCAAAATGCTTCCGGGCCGGATTATGGTCCTGCTTGTCTGTACCGGCGCTCTGCTCGGGGCAATTCAGATTTACCAGCCGTTTATGGAATTTGCCGGGGCCGGAGCGAGTGTGCCGTTGCTTGGGTTTGGCAATACGCTGTGGAAAGGCGTAAAAGAAGCCGTGGACGAGAGCGGATTCCTTGGCATATTCCAGGGAGGCTTTAAGGCGAGCGCAGTCGGAATTTCTGCAGCGCTGATCTTTGGCTATCTTGCAAGCCTCATTTTTCAGCCCAAAATGAAAAAGTAAGAGTACGGACAACGGCGGCAAATAAAAAGTCAGAGAAAGAAAAATTTGGCAATTTTATTGACAAGGTATTTCCAGATGTTATAATTTAACTGACAGGCTTTCACTGTAAAATCGTGAAAAGTAAAAAGATTATAATATAAAGGAGATTAACCATGAACAAAGTATTAGAAGAGTTTTCCAAAATCGGCATTATTCCGGTCATTGCGCTTGACCATGTGGAGGATGCAGAGCCGCTTGCAAAGGCACTGATTGACGGCGGGCTTCCGTGTGCGGAAGTGACATTCCGTACGGATGCGGCGGAGGAGTCAATCCGCATTATGTCCGAAAAATTTCCGCAGATGTTAGTCGGAGCGGGCACAGTCCTTACGACGGAGCAGGTGGACCGCGCGGTAAACGCAGGCGCAAAATTTATTGTAAGCCCCGGCTTAAATCCGAAAGTCGTACAGTACTGCATTGAAAAAGGAGTTCCGATTACGCCGGGCTGCTCGAATCCGAGCGACGTTGAGGTTGCGATTGAGCTTGGACTTGAAGTTGTAAAATTTTTCCCGGCTGAGGCGGCAGGCGGATTAAATATGATCAAATCAATGGCTGCGCCTTATACAAAGATGAAATTTATGCCGACAGGCGGAATTAACGCAAAAAATATAACAAGCTATCTTGACTTTAAGAAGATTATTGCCTGCGGCGGTTCCTGGATGGTAAATAAGGATATGATTGCGGCAAAAGACTGGGCGGGCATTACGGCTCTGACAAAAGAGGCGGTTTCTACGATGTTGGGATTTACACTGCTGCATGTAGGCGTCAACAATCCGGATGAGAACGCGGCTCTTTCCGATTCCAACAAATTTGGCGAACTGCTCGGCGAAGACGTAAAAGTCGGAAACAGCTCGATCTTTGTGGGGACATTAATCGAGATGATGAAAAAACCGGGCCGCGGTACGCATGGACATATTGCAATCCGCACCAATTATCTCGACCGTGCAATGTATCATCTGGAAAAGCGCGGATTTGAATTTGACGAGTCGTCGTTTGTATACAATGAGAAAGGCGAGATTAAAGTTGCCTATATCAAAGGTGAAATCGCAGGTTTTGCCGTTCATTTCAATCAGAAATAAAAAATGACCTGCAAATAGAAAAAAATGCGAATAAGCCGGACTGAAAAATGCCATACTATCCTTGACTAGAAACAAAGCCAAAAAGGAGAAGATGACTATGAGAAAGTCCAGGTTAATAACTGCAGGTCTTGTGCTTGCTTTTTCACTTAGTACATTGACCGCATGCGGAACAAGAGCGAATGACGACGATAATGTGGTTGACACACAGGATGACATCAATAACAACCAGAACGGCGTCAACAACGGCAACAATGCCAACGGAACAAACAATGACAACAATGTCAACGGAACAGACAACGGCAACAATGTCAATGGAACAGACAATGGCAATGGTGTCAACAATGACAATAATGCCAATGGAGTCAATAACGGCAATGATATGAACAACGCCGGAGACGGAGCCATTGAAAACGGCGCGAATGATGCGCAGAATGCCGGAAATGCAGCCGGAAACGGCGCCGGGGATGTTGGCAATGCGGTTGAAGATGTGGTTGATGGCGTTGGCAATGCCGGAAAAGATGTGATTGACGGGGTAGAAAACGGTGTGGATGACCTGGTCGGCAATGATAACGCGGGCAACAGTGAAAACATGAACAGTGAAAATAAGGCAAATCAGTAATCGAAGCGGGGATGCGGAAAGCATTCCCGCTTTCCTATTATAAAATTTTTCGAAAGCCCTTGTGATTCCATGTTGTTTCGATTATAATGAAAAATAAAAACCTGATTTTAGAGTATTGTTTACAATCTGTCGGGACACAACTATTATAATAGCAGAAAGTCCGGTATGGAGGGCGCAATGAATGATTTTA
This sequence comes from uncultured Roseburia sp., assembly GCA_947088675.1. GTDB lineage: Bacteria > Bacillota > Clostridia > Lachnospirales > Lachnospiraceae > Roseburia. The sequence continues at coordinate 7,943 of CAMUHN010000016.1, read as the reverse complement.
GGGAAATAACAGAAGACGAACCAAAAAAGGATACAAAAGACGAGATCGAAAAAGTCGAAAACAGAGAGAACGAAAATGAATATGAGGATATCTGCTATATCTGCAGGCGTCCGGAGCATGTGGCAGGTAAGATGATACGTATTCCCAACAATATCTCCATATGCCGGGACTGTATGCAGAAAACATTTGACAGTATGAACGGAACCGGTTTTTCAATGGAAGATATGATGGGTTTTCCAATGGGAAACAAAATGCCGAACATCAGTATGATCAATCTGTCCGATCTGCAGGGCATGGTGACGAACAGCCATCGGCTCAAGAAGAAAAAAAAGAAAGAACAGAAAGCGCCTGCGATTGATCCGAAAAAGATCCCGGCTCCTCACAAGATCAAAGCTGCGTTAGACGAATATATTGTGGGGCAGGAGCAGGCGAAGAAAGTCATGTCGGTTGCCGTATACAACCACTACAAAAGGATTACGGCGCGCGTACAGGACGATGTAGAGATCGAGAAATCCAATATGCTGATGATTGGGCCGACCGGATGCGGCAAAACATATATGGTAAAAACACTGGCGAGGATTTTGGACGTCCCGCTGGCGATTACGGATGCGACTTCCCTTACGGAAGCCGGGTATATCGGCGACGATATTGAGAGCGTTGTCAGTAAGCTTTTATCCGCGGCCGGAAATGATGTCGAGCGCGCGGAACAGGGCATTATCTTTATTGATGAGATTGATAAAATCGCCAAAAAGCGCAATGCAAACCAGCGTGACGTCAGCGGCGAATCAGTGCAGCAGGGGATGTTAAAGCTGCTGGAAGGAGCGCAGATAGAGGTCCCGGTTGGTGCGAGCAGCAAAAATGCGATGGTTCCGATGACGATGGTCAACACAAAAAATATTTTGTTTATCTGTGGCGGTGCATTTCCGGAATTAACCGAGATTATAAAAGAACGTTTAAACCAGCGATCGTCGATTGGATTTGGCGCTGTGCTCAAAGACGAATTTGAAAAAGACGAAAATCTGTTATCGAAAGTGACTGTGGAGGATGTGCGTAAATTTGGCATGATTCCCGAATTTTTGGGACGTCTGCCCATATTATTCACACTGGAGGCGCTGAATGTGGATACGCTTGTACGCATTTTAAAGGAGCCGAAAAATGCGATTGTCAAGCAGTACAAAAAGCTGCTTTTGATGGATGAAGTAAATCTGGAATTTGAGGACGGCGCGCTCTATGCGATTGCAGAGCGGGCCAGGGAGAAGAAAGTTGGGGCGCGTGCGCTTCGCGCTGTGATCGAAGAGTTTATGCTCGATATTATGTATGAGATTCCGAAAGATGACAATATCGGTTCTGTGACGATTACAAAGGATTACGTGGAGCACAAAGGCGGACCGCAGATCTATATGCGAGGCGCAGTGTGCGGCTATCTGCCCTGACGCAGCTGGAATGATCGGAAATCGGGCGCGCAGACTTTGGGCCGTCTGCATTCTGTATAGAGCAGCAAAAAGGAGGACAGTTTTTCGCAGCAGGCGGGCCGGGGAGTTTCGTTTCCCCGGCCCGATTTAATAGCTTTTTTTGTCCATGATCTTTCGGCTGACAGTCCAGGAGATCAGGATGCACAGCAGTGCAAGGCCGATTACGGCGGTCAGCAGAACTGCCGGATGCAGGCCGGCAACGCTGTTGATTACAGTTTCAATGGCCGGCAGGAAGCCGACGAAGATCCGGTCAAAGAGACTTACGATGGCAACGCCGCAGATTACCATGATAAGCAGTGCGATGCGTCCCTTTTCGCTTCCGAATTTAATCTGTATCGGCAGTACGATACTCTGAAATAATACCAGAATGACAAAAACGATCGCAGACTGTACCGCCGTTGCTCTGATGTCAGACGGCCAGAGCGCCGCGCATACGGCTGTGGTAAAAAAACATCCTGTCAGTCCGCACAAAAACGAAAACAGATATTTTTCTGTCACATATAAGCTGCTGTCTACCGGAAGCGTCATCAGACAGACAATGCTTCGGTCAAACTCATCTGCTGTAAACGTGCTTAACACAAGCTCCATCGACAGGACGGAAACATATGAGATGACGAACGCGATGCCCGCTTCCCGCTGTGTGTAGAGCAGGAATCCAGCGACAAACAGAATAATAAGCATGAATTTCTTTTTTTGTATCGTCAGATAAAAATCTTTTAACAGTAATCCTTTCATAGTTTTCATTTCCTTTCCGGGTTTTCATTTCTTTTCCAATCTTTTTATTTTAAAAGCAGAAGCATCACATCATCAATCGAACTTTTTTCCACTACGATATCGCGGTAATTGTCAAGATAAAACTGGCGTTCGTTTGTCAGCAGTATCGTACTGTAAACGTCCTGCTGTTCTGCGAGTATATATTTCCGGTCCAGGTTTCGGTACTGCTCTTTGCTGACTTTTAAGATCCCATAGGATGAGAGCAGCAGATCGGTATCCTCATGAAGCACAATTTTTCCGTCTTTCATAAAATATAAATCGTCGCACAACCCCTCCAGATCGGATGAAATATGGGAGCTGATCAGAATACCTTTGTCATCTTTCATATAGGCACGGAGTTCGTTTAGCAGTTCATTTCGCGTAATGGCGTCAAGCCCGACTGTCGGTTCGTCCAGAAGCAGCAGCGAAGCATTGTGGCAAAGTGCAGAGAGCAGTTTTAGTTTCGCTTTCATACCGGTCGAAAATTCTTTCAGTTCCTGTGTAAGAGGCAGTTTGTATGCTTCACATTTCCGTAAAAAAATTTCCTTTTCAAAATGGGGGTATACATTATTTAATATGTTGGCGATCTGCGTTACATTCAACATCATACTGAATGTATTTTCCGACAATACAGTGCCGATTTTTTGTTTCTCAGACACCGAAATCATTTTTCCCTGTTTCCCGAATCGCTCGATTGTGCCGGAATCTGTTTGGATCAGGCCAAGGATGGCTTTAATTGTCGTGCTTTTTCCGGCGCCGTTGGCCCCGATTAAGCCTGAAATTTTTCCCTCTTCAATCTGCATGGATACATCGAGTGCAAATGTATCGTAAGTTTTTTGTACATGTTCCAAGCGCAGCAGCATGATCATTTCTTCCTTTCTAAATGAGATTAGTTTTCAAATGGGGGTCAGGTGTCTTCCAGGATCAGGCAGAGAGCCTCTTTGATCTCATCGTCTGTCATACCGCAGCTTCTTCCTGTGATGACAGCTTCTTCTAATTTCCGCTCGACTTCTTTGCGCTGTTCCTCCTCAAAAAGATTGCGGTTTCCGGGCGCCACAAAGCTGCCTTTTCCGTGGACGGTAAGTATAAAGCCATCCGCTTCCAGACTGTCGTATGCTTTTTTTACGGTGAGAGCGCTGATCTTTAAATGGTTTGCAAGAGATCGTATGGAGGGGAGAGCTGCCTGTTCTTTCAGACTTCCATCCATGATCTGTCCCTTGATCTGCCGTATCATCTGTTCATAAATCGGTTCCATGGAAGAGTTGTTAATTATAATATTCATCCTGTTTTCCTGTCGCATGCGTTATTTTATCTATTTCTAAGGTTCCTTGTAATAAACAGTATATAACAGTATATAACATATGTCAAGTAAAAATAAAAAGTTGTAACAGGTTTTACGAAAACAACATTTACTGGTATAGATATCAGTCTATTGCGGAGGAAATATGCCTGATTGCAGAGAGCAGATTTATTCGGAGGATTATTATGATTTTATTGTTCCATACGGGGAAATAGCAAACTTTTTGTCAATGTCGGGCGGGTGCTCGCAGCCGATCGCGGAAGGATATGATATATATTTTTTTCCGAGAGCAGGGGTGGAGAGGTTTGATGTGAAAAATCAGACCTACCTTGCGATTCCGAAATGTTATGGCCTGTTAGACAGGACTGCGGTGGAGGCGTCCGGAATCACAAGACTGCAGGATCAGCCGTCTCTTGCATTGAAAGGGAATAATGTGCTGGTTGGTTTTCTGGATACTGGGATTGATTATACGAACCCGCTGTTTCGTTATTCAAATGGTGACAGCAGGATCTTTCGAATCTGGGATCAGACGATAAAAGAGGGGCCTGCGCCGGAAAATTTTATCTACGGAGCCGAATATACGACGGAGGATATTAACCGCGCGCTTTCCGGTGACGATCCTTATAAGATTGTGCCAAGTCGTGATGAGGACGGGCATGGGACCTATTTAGCGGGCGTTGCATGCGGTGGCGAGGATATTGCGAATGATTTTATCGGGGCAGCGCCGCAGGCAAAGATCGCAGTTGTCAAATTAAAAGGAGCAAAGCAGTATTTGCGCGATTTTTTCTTTATACCGGACGGGGAACTGGCGTTTCAGCAGACCGATATTATGACAGCAGTTGCCTATCTGGACCATATTGCCTATATAAATAATATGCCGCTTGTTCTTTGTATTGCCCTTGGAAATAATATGGGGAGCCATGGGCTGGACGGTGTGCTTACAACATATCTGAATTATATCTGTACGCGCAGGAAGCGGGCTGTTGTCGTTGCTTCCGGCAATGAGGCGAATGCAAGACATCACTATCAGGGGCAGATTGTAAAAGATACCGAATATGAGGATGTGGAGATCAGCGTGGAGGACGATATGCCCGGATTGTTTGTCGAATTGTGGGCGGATGCACCGGAACTTTATGCAGTCTCGGTGATTTCGCCGACCGGGGAACAGGTTCCGACTGTTCCGGTGCGTGCCGGCGTTTCGTCGGAACACCGCTTTGTCTTTGAGGGAACGAAAATTACAATTGATTATGTAATTGATGCAAAAGAGGCCAATCTTTTGATTTTTTTCCGTTTTGAGGCGATGAAGAAAGGATTATGGACAATACGTGTTTATCCGAGAAACACTGTGACCGGCAGCTTTAATATGTGGCTTCCGCTGCAGCGCTTTACGGCGGGAAATGCGATTTTTCTGCGTTCCAATCCGGATATTACGCTGACTTCTCCGTCCTCCGCAGCCAGGGTTATCACAGTGGGCGGTTACAACCATGCGAACGGAAGTATCTTTTCCGATTCCGGACGGGGTTATACAACGACCGGAGCTATTAAACCGGACTTTGTTGCACCCGCAGTCAATGTGTCCGGGCCGGGTCTTCGCGGCAGCTATATTGCGATAACCGGAACAAGCGCGGCTGCGGCAATTACGGCGGGCGCCTGCGCGCAGGTCCTGGAATGGGCGATTGTGCAGGAAAATCAGCCGTTTCTTTCGAACGCCGGCGTAAAAAACCTGCTGATTCGCGGTGCAAACCAGCCGGCGGGAAGAATTTTCCCGAATCGGGAGTGGGGATATGGCACATTGGACGTGTATCGGTCGTTTGAGCAGCTGCGGGAGTGAAATGCAGGTATTCACAGATGACGAGCGCATAGAAAAGATGATATGATTATGAAAAAGGGCATTTATAGCACAGCCTGATCGGAAAATACAGGCGGATCGGGCTGTGGCGATAAAAAATGATTGCGCCTGCTCATGTTTTGCTTGTGTTATTTGGATTTCTATGCTATATTAAACTATATATATAGTTTCGGTTGTTTCCTGTTGACGGAGAAAATGGTTATTTGAACCAGTACTGCAGGTGTGGTGGTCAGAATACTGGTATCGTGTATGCGCGCAGCAAAGCAATAAATGGCTTGCCACAAAGTACCTGATGCGCAACAGCAGTACAGAAAGGGGAATTTTTATGAAAAGAAGAAAAAAAATAAGTATGTATGTGATGGTTGCGGCCTTATGCCTGGTCAGTATGGCGACGGGAGTAACGCCATTATATGCCGGTGCGGCTTTGCAGTCAGAGCCGAGTGGAGATTTTTATGATGAAGTTATGTTGACAGACAGTCAGTTGAAAGGTTGCGTGGATGATCTGCCTACATCGGCTGAACTTGATAATCGTCTGGCAGGCTGGGTACTGAGCAAAAAGCCGGTTGATCAGATTATAGCCGTTATCAATGGGGAAGAAACCGTTATTACAGAGCGTCATTCGAGGCATGACCTGCAAAATGTCTTTCCGGGATATGATACGGCAAAGGCCGGCTACTCGATTGATATATCGTATGCTTCCGGAGTAAGATACGGCAGGAACAGCTGTAAGGTACAGGTATTGTCAGGCGGAGTATGCACAGATATATTTAACGGGAATTTTGATACTTCAGTGAAAAAAGGCATCATTTATGAAAATTCTCTGATTGGCTGTGTGGATAAATTGCCCTCCGCAACACCGTTAAATGACAATCTGGAGGGCTGGGTCTTAAGCAGGAATACGGTAGAGAAGATTGCAGTGGTGATCAACGGACAGGAAAACATAGCCGGCCGTCATTCACGGGATGATCTGCAGGTTGTTTTTCCTGGATATGGAACAGCCACAGCCGGGTACCGTTTAAATCTTAATACAGCTGACGGAGTGAAAAAGGGAACAAACAGCTGTGTTGTAAAGGCTTTGTCGAACGGTATATGGACAGAGCTTTTTCATGGAAGTTTTGAAACATCAATAAAAAAGGGAATAGTCAGTGAAAATGCACTGATGGGATGTGTAGATAAAGTTCCGTCAGTGTCTCCGGAAAATGACAGTCTGGGGGGCTGGGTCTTAAGCGGGAATACGGTAGAAAAAATTGCGGTGGATATCAATGGTCACGAAAATATAGCCGGCCGTCATTCACGGGATGATCTGCAGGTTGTCTTTCCCGGATATGAGACAGCGACAGCCGGTTTCTCGTTAGATCTGAATAAGGCAGATGGCGTAATAAACGGGACAAACAACTGCACGGTCAGGGCATTGTCGGGAGGCATATGGACCGAGATTTTTCAGGCGAGGTTCGAATCGTCCATAAAAAAGGGAATGATCAACGAGAATGATGTGATAGGATGTGTCGATAAAATTCCGTCCCTGTCTCCGGAAAATGACAGTCTGGAGGGCTGGGTTTTAAGCAGGAATCTGGTAGATAAAGTGGTAGTGGTAATCAATGGGCATGAAAATACGGCCAGCCGCCATTCAAGGCATGATCTGCAGACTGTCTTTCCTGGATATGGGACAGCGACGGCCGGTTTTTCGTTAGACCTGAATAAGGCTAACGGTGTGATAAAAGGAAAAAATAAATGTACAGTGCGCGTTTTGGCGGGAGGCGTATGGACAGAAATTTTTCATGCAGGATTTGAAACTACTATAAAAAACGGATTAATTGAGGAAAATTCCCTGACAGGCTGTGTAGATAAGATTCCGCTGCCGTCATCTGTAGATGACAGTCTGGAAGGCTGGGTGTTAAGTGAAAATGAAGTAGAGAAGATTGTAGTAATTGTCAATGGCAGGGAAAATATTGCCAGCCGCCATTCGAGAGATGACCTGCAGGTTGTCTTTCCGGGATACGGGACAGCGACAGCCGGTTTTTCCATACATATGTATACAGCTGTCGGGGTGAAAAGCGGAATGAACAGTTGTACGGTAAAAGTTCTCTCGAACGGGATCTGGACGGAACTATTTCATGGAAAGATTGAAATATATGTCTGAAAAATGATAGAAAGAAAACGTGTATTATTAGAAGATTAACAATTCAATATTCGGAGTAAAATTGCCCCGTGTGATGCGGATTTTGGGTACAACAAAAATACCGGAAGTCCAACAAAAGTCCAACAAAATTTTTTGCGTTGGTACATCATAATACGCCATAATGCAATTTTCATCTCGGAGTCCAACAAAATCAGTGTAAATTCACAGATTCCTAAGGAGCGTTTCGGAAATAATCGAAGCGCTCTTTTTTACGCCTTTCAAAGAGGATTTTAGCCATTTAGAGGAAGCTGTTACATCGGGCTAGTTCAACAAATTAAAATGCACATTTGGTAACAGTCATTTTATTCAATGAAAAGGGAAAGACCAAGGGCAGAAACGAATACATAGACCGCCTTTGCCGCTTCCCTCTGCTTATCCTTGACGATTTCG
>CAMUHN010000015.1 GCA_947088675.1 uncultured Roseburia sp. | reverse complement strand
CCCTGCCCATGCAACGCTACTTCTCACCATGAAACCAGAAGTAGAATCTCCACTTGAACAAATCCGCACATACGACAGGGCAGACTTCAATTCCAACAGGCGGTTTTACCATTGGACAAGCGATTTCGGCGAATACCTTGAGGGGATGTGGTACAGCTCCGAAAGTTCTTTGAAATTTTATTTATCTTTATGCAGACTGTGTTAATGATTGGATAATATCTATAAACCGGGCAGTGTTCGATGATGGCTCCCGCGAAGACAGTATGCCATAAGGGATGGAAGCGGTGAGAGTTTGAAGAATATATACGCCGGGAAGTGGTCATTTTAATACCTGATCCACATAATAACGAATAATTGTTGGTTAGGATTGAAAAAACAGAGTCTTTGTGCTATACTTTATACTTGTGTTGGACATTTTTTGATAGCGGTAGATGATAGTAAGGATCTGACTGTTGACGAGCAGGAAAAATTTCCTGAAGCGGCAAAGCGTTTCCACAATTGCGGGCAATATGCCTTGTTGTTGGAAACAGGGTTGAGGACGGCTAATTGATTGGTCTGACATGGGACTCCATAGATTGGAAGAAACATACACTAACAGTCAGTAAATAGAGTATCGACATAGCCGGACAGGAGAAAAGAAATGCCTTGTCATGCGTGATTTGGTGTTTGTTAATTGGCAGACGGACGAGTCACGGGGAAACGCCATTCGCCAGTTTGAGGCAGCTACGCCTGCCAGTTATGAAAAAAGGGCGTAAAAAGGGCGTAGAGAAAATATATAGAAAGGCGAAAAGTCTTGTAAATCAAGGTTTTTCGGATAGGTATATAGTATTATGAAATTAGGGATCGTAGGCCTGCCTAACGTGGGCAAAAGTACGCTTTTTAACTCGCTTACCAAAGCAAAAGCAGAGTCGGCCAATTATCCGTTCTGCACGATTGACCCCAATGTCGGGATTGTCGCCGTGCCCGATTTGCGTTTAAAAAAACTCGGAGATCTTTACCAATCCAGAAAAGTGACGCCGGCTGTTATTGAATTTGTGGATATAGCGGGGCTTGTAAAGGGTGCGAGCAAAGGAGAGGGACTTGGAAACCAGTTTCTGGCCAATATACGTGAGGTAGACGCCGTCGTCCATGTCGTACGCTGTTTCGACGATACAAATGTAGTTCATGTGGACGGCACGGTAAATCCGGCAAGAGATATCGAGACAATTAATCTGGAGTTGATTTTTTCTGATCTTGAGATTTTGGAGCGGAGAATCGCGAAAGTTTCAAAACAGGCGCGTATGGACAGGGTCTATGCAAAAGAACTGCAGCTTCTGGAGGGGATTAAGGCGCATCTGGAGGCCGGAAACCTTGCAAAGACATTTGATCAGATCGAAGATGAGGATGCAAGGGGATGGTTTGATTCGTACAATCTTCTGACGGCAAAGCCGGTGATCTATGCGGCCAATGTTTCCGAGGGCGATCTTGCCAGCGACGGTGCGGACAACGCATATGTAAATTGCGTTCGTGAAATTGCAAAGGAGCAGGGCAGCGAGGTCTTTGTAATCTGTGCGCAGATCGAGCAGGAGATTGCAGAGCTGGAAGAAGACGAAAAGGCAATGTTCTTGGAGGATCTTGGATTAAAGGAATCGGGACTGGAAAAGCTGATCAAAGCAAGCTATGCGCTTCTTGGGCTGATCAGTTTTCTTACCTCCGGCGAGGATGAGACAAGAGCGTGGACAATTCGAAAAGGGACGAAAGCGCCGCAGGCGGCAGGGAAAATACATTCCGATTTTGAACGCGGATTTATACGGGCCGAGGTTGTGAATTATCAGGATCTTCTGGATGCAAAGAGTCTTGCGGCGGCAAAAGAGAAAGGCATTGTGCGTCTGGAGGGCAAGGAGTATGTTGTGTCGGACGGAGATGTCATCCTGTTCCGGTTTAATGTCTAAAGTCCGTCGCAAATGCATATATATCTCATAAGGAATGAGCTTTTGCCCCTGTAAAGAGTAACAGGGGCGGGGGAATGAGAGGGGATATGCGTTTTTCGGAGCTGGAGGAAAAAGAGATCATCAATGTAACGGACTGTAAATGTCTGGGATGTGTGAAAGATCTGGATCTGGACGAATGCGAGGGCACGATACGCGCGCTGATTGTACCCGGGCCGGCAAAGTGGTGCGGCTGCATCGGCAGGGATTACGAGTTGTTTATTCCATGGTGCAAAGTGGTAAAGATCGGGCCGGATATTATTCTGGTCGATATTGAGGAAAAGGAAGCCAGACATAAAATCAGCAAAGGCTGAGCAAATAAACGACAGATATCACATAATGGGAGGCTTGGTTATGAAATGTCCTTTTTGTGGGAAAGAAAATACAAAAGTCATAGATTCACGGCCGGCGGATGACAACAGCTCCATCCGCCGCCGCAGGCTGTGCGATGAGTGCGGAAAGCGTTTTACTACATACGAGAAAGTAGAGACGATCCCGCTGATTGTAATAAAAAAAGATAACAGCCGCGAACAGTATGACCGTTCCAAGATTGAGGCGGGGGTGCTGCGTGCCTGTCATAAACGTCCCATTTCGGTCAATCGGATTCATCAGCTGATTGACGATGTGGAGACAGAGATTTTTAACCTGGAAGAGCGGGAGATTCCCAGTTCCATGATCGGAGAGCTTGTTATGGACAAGCTCAAAGACCTGGAGGCTGTCGCATATGTAAGATTTGCATCGGTGTACCGTGAATTTAAGGATGTTGATATTTTTATGGACGAGCTGAAAAAAATGTTAAAATAGGAGGTTTATATGCGGATCAAACCAGAGGATACCTGCTGTGTGATTATTGATTATCAGGAAAAGATACTTCCGACTATGGCAGAAAAGGAAAAGCTGATTGCAAATTCAGTGAAATTACTGACGGGGCTTCGCATTCTGGGAATTCCGATGATGATGACGGCCCAGTACGCAAAGGGGCTCGGAGAAAACGTGCCGGAAATAACGGCTGCTGCAGGAATTACGGAATACTGTGATAAAAAGACGTTCAGTATCTGTGATGATCCATGCGCAGCGGAGAAGTTAAAAAATATGGGCAGGAAAAATGTGATTGTCTGCGGAATAGAAGCCCATATCTGTGTGCAGCAGACCGTATCAGGACTGTTGGAAAGCGGGTATGTGCCCATCCTTGTGGAGGACTGTATCAGTTCCAGAGATCTGCACAATAAGGAGATTGCCGTTATGCGCGCAGGGCAGGAGGGCGCAGTTGTGACAATTTACGAATCGCTGTTATTTGAGCTGACAGGCGCGGCAGGCACCGAACAGTTCAAACAGATTTCGAAACTTATAAAATAGGGATGGCTGGTATGTTTGAAAAATTCTACCCGCAGGAATATCTGGATTCTGCCTATCAGATTAATTTTGATGCGCTATACAAAGAGGGTTATCGTGGCATTATTTTTGATATAGACAATACGCTTGTGCCGCACGGGCATCCGGCGGACGGACGTTCAACTGCACTGCTGCGCCATTTAAAGCTGCTTGGATACCGCTGTATTTTTTTGTCGAATAACAAAGAGCCGCGTGTGAAAATGTTTGCGGATGCAGTTAAGGCGCCCTATATTTTTAAGGCGAAAAAACCAAATCCGGCCAACTACAGAAAGGCCATGGAACAAATGGGGACGGATCTGACCAATACGCTTTTCGTCGGCGATCAGATCTTTACGGATATATACGGGGCAAACCTTTGCGGAATTCGGACGATTCTTGTAAAACCGATCCATCCGAAAGAAGAGATCCAGATTGTACTGAAGCGTTATCTGGAAAAAATCGTACTTTTTTTCTACCACAGGAGGAAGATTGAAAAATAAAATTTTCAATCGCAGGATAAACAGAAATGCGGGTTTTGCAGAAATGAGGAAAAAATGAAGATAGCAATCGGAAATGACCATACGGCGGTCGAATTGAAACGGGTTATTACAGAATATTTAAAATCGCTGGGCCATGAAGTGATAAACTACGGCCCGGATACGAATGAGAGCTGCCATTATCCGGAATACGGGAAAATTGTAGGACAGGCAGTCGCGGCAGGTAAGGCGGACTGCGGCGTTTTAATCTGCGGGACAGGCGTCGGGATTTCAATTGCCGCAAATAAAGTGAAAGGGGTGCGCGCGGCCGTGTGTTCCGATACGGCGACGGCAAGACTGGTAAAAGAGCATAATAATGCAAATATTATTGCATTTGGAGCGCGTATTGTGGGAGAGGAGCTTGCAAAGGATATTGTGAAAGCTTACCTCAATGCAGAATTTATGGGCGGCAGGCATCAGGTCCGTATTGATATGATCCATGCGATAGAAGAAGAGCAGTCATGTGATTGATCGCTTTATGCACAGTAACACCGTCATAAAAAAATTGCCGGTTTTGAAAAAAATAACTTGAAATATGGCATCATATATTATAAAATAAGGGGCAGGTGTCAAAAGGCCGGGTTGCTGTTGGGACAATTGGGCATATTTTGCACGGATCAAAACAGAAAACATGCAGCCGGTCGAAACGGGCTGCTTTTGTAAGGAGGAAGTGACATGGTTTCAGCAGGAGATTTCAGAAATGGTATTACCATTGAACTGGAAAATAATATTTTTCAGATCATCGAATTTCAGCATGTTAAGCCGGGAAAAGGTGCAGCGTTTGTAAGGACAAAGTTAAAGAATATTAAGAGCGGCGGTGTCGTAGAGAAGACATTTCGTCCGACTGAAAAATTTCCGCAGGCACGTATTGACAGAAAGGATTATCAGTATCTGTATGCGGACGGAGATCTGTTCTATTTTATGAATGTGGAGACTTATGATCAGATTGCACTTTCACAGGACGATATCGGGGATGCGCTTAAATTTGTCAAAGAAAACGAAATGGTAAAAATGTGCTCTCACAACGAAAATGTATTTGCTGTGGAACCTCCGTTGTTTGTCGAATTAAAGATTACGGAGACAGAGCCGGGATTTAAGGGTGACACTGCTACTGGCGCTACAAAGCCGGCTGTTGTGGAGACAGGAGCGACTGTCTATGTACCGCTCTTTGTAGAGCAGGATGATGTGATTAAAATTGATACGCGTACAGGAGAATATCTTTCAAGAGTATAAGTATTCGGACAGTAGAACTTCCGGGAAGACGCAGTGTAAGCCGCGTATTTCCGGAAGTTTTGATTTTGTACAACGTACGGGCAGAACCATCAGCCGGACGCATCACAGCGGATGTCGTCCGGCTGATTTTATACGCGATAAAATCATGCACAGCCGGGGTTTTTATTTGTAATTTTTTTCAGAATCAGCATAGACAGCAGCGCCGTTACGATCTGGCTTGCCAGAAGACCGATCAGATAGCTGCGGATGCCGTAGCGCGGTACGGCAAACATTACAAATAAAATTCGGATCCCGCAGGCGCAGAGATTTAACAGAAATGTCGTGCCTGGATAGCCGAGTCCGTGCAAAATACTGCAGAGAGAAGCCGACAGATACAAAAACGGACAGATCCACCCCAGCGTCACGATAAATGTTCCGGAGAGAGCGTTTCCAAACAGCAGATTTCCGATATATTTTCCGGTAAAAATAAAACATGTCGTGCAGAATAATCCGAAAGACAGGCATGCAGCTACCGTCTTTTTGACGGTACGCCGGATCAGTTCCTCATCGTGCGTTGCTTGTGCCGCCGAAACCGAAGGCAGTAAAAGCACGGAAGCCGAGTTGATGATAACGGACGGAAACATAATGACGGACATGGACATTCCGGTCAGAATGCCGTAAACACTGAGCGCTTCCGTGTTTGTATAACCAAACAATTTCAGGCGGTTTGGAATCATAATGTTTTCAAAACTGGCAAATAAATTTAAGACAACTCGATTTGCAGTCAGAGGCAGCGCCATCTGAAACAGATTTTTTACAGAGACAAAAATGCTGTCTGCAGAACGGCCGTCTTTTGCCGGAAAGTGGATTGTACTGAGGGAAAACAGCGTGCTTGCAATTTCTCCGGCTACAATACCCCATACCATGAAAGTAAGCGATACCGGTCGATTTTCGCTCTGGCAGATCCGATAAAGAATAAATACGGTACCGACGCGTACCAGCTGTTCCAGTAATTGTGAGAAAGAAGGGACAGCTGTTTTTTTCAGTCCATAGTAATAGCCGTTGATGCAGGAGTGAATGCAGGCGGGCACAAATGAGAGTGCAAGCACTTCAAGCAGCGGGCAACAGCGCGTATCGCCGAGCCAGGAGACGGCGATAAACGATGCGTTTTTCCATAGAAAGAAGCTCACGAGAAAAGAAAGAGCGAGCGAGATGGTAAGCCCGACAAACAGATATTGTCTGGCGCCGGCAGCGTTTTTCTTTCCCATTTCCATCGAAACAAATTTTGATATGGAAGTTTGGATTCCTGCTGAGGTCAGTGCAAATACAAGCGCCATCACCGGGGAGAGGAGCTGAAAAATTCCAAGTCCTTCTGCACCAATTGTACGCGATAAGAATATTTTAAAGAAGAAGCCTATGACGCGGGTGAGAAGACCGGCGGCGGTTAACAGGAATGTGCCTGCAAGAAAAGAGCTCCCTGCAAAAAATTTGTGGTAAAGGTTCCGGAATGTATGGCTGCTCAAAAGGTTCTCCTTGTTCTGCCCGTTGGGACATTTGTTATCGATATTATATATATGAAAGGATTTGGAGAAAAATGAGTCATCAGATATATTTGGACAATGCTGCGACGACCCAGATGGCGGATGCAGTAAAAAGAGCGATGGAACCATACTTAAAAGAAAAATTCGGAAACGCCTCGACCGCATACAGCTATGGGGAGGAGGCAAAGGGGGCGCTGGAGAAATCCAGAAATATTCTGGCAGGAACGCTTGAGGCAAAACCCGAAGAGATATTTTTTACATCGGGCGGAACCGAATCGGATAATTGGGCCATAAAGGGGATTGCAGATGCATATGCGGGGAGCGGCAATCATATTATTACGACGAAAATCGAGCACCATGCAGTTCTAAATTCCTGTGAATATCTGGAACGTCAGGGATTTCGGGTCACATACCTTGATGTGGATGAAAATGGTATGGTATCGCCGGAGGCAGTAGCCGGGGCAATCTGCCCGAATACGATCCTGATTTCCGTTATGTTTGGAAATAATGAGATCGGAACCGTTCAGCCGATCTTTCAGATTGGAAAACTGGCAAGAGAACAGCAGATTATCTTTCATACGGACGCCGTACAGGCATACGCACAGCTGCCCATTTCCGTACGCCATTATCCGGTAGATCTGTTAAGCGCAAGCGCCCATAAATTCCACGGTCCGAAAGGGGTCGGCTTTCTTTATGTCAGGGAGGGAATCCGGATGCCCTCATTTATCCATGGCGGGGCACAGGAACAGGGAAAACGTGCCGGCACCGAAAATGTACCGGGAATTATCGGAATGGGGGCGGCTGCACAACTGGCACACAGGAATATGCGCCGTAAAATGATTCAGGAGACAAAACTTAGAAATTATCTGATTGAGAAAGTCCTGCATGAGATTCCGAATGCACGGCTGAACGGTCATCGCAGCATGCGTCTTCCGGGGAATGTGAGCTTTAGTTTTCAGGGAGTCGACGGCGCGTCTCTTTTAATTCTTCTGCAGGAGGACGGAATCTGCGCGTCCGGAGGTTCTGCATGCAATACCGGGGAAAGTCGTATTTCCTATGTGATTCGTGCAATTTCTGTACCGGAAGATTACGCTGCCGGGACAGTGCGCATGACATTGTGCGGGAGTACGACGCGCGCCGATATTGACGCCGCTGTTCTTTCACTGAAGAAAAATGTATATGAGCTGCGTGAGGGGACGCCGGTATAAAGGGTGTAACAGAAAAACCGCAGGGGCGGCAATACAATTGATCGTTTTCCCCTGCGGCAGGCATTATGGCACCCTGATTTAATTGTCGTCCGCGTCGCTCTCGGACATGGAATACACCTGTCTTTTTCGTGCCATTTCGTCGTTTTCCAGATATTCGTCGTAAGTGGATACTTTGTCGATCATTGATCCATCCGGAAGAAATTCGATGATACGGTTTGCCGTGGTCTGTACTACCTGATGATCGCGGGAAGAGAACAGGACGACGCCTTTAAATTTAATCAGACCGTTGTTAAGCGCCGTGATGGCTTCCATATCCAAATGGTCGGTCGGTTCGTCCAGAATAAGGATATTGCTGCCCATAATCATCATGCGCGAAAGCAATACCCGGACGCGCTCGCCTCCGGACAGTACCCGCATTTTTTTTACGCCGTCTTCCCCGGTAAAGAGCATACGGCCGAGGAAACCGCGCACATAGGTGGCGTCTTTGATCTCCGAATACTGTGTCAGCCAGTCTACGATCACAAGGTCGGTCTGAAAGATTTCTGTATTGTCTTTTGGGAAATAGGATTGGCTGGTTGTAACGCCCCACTTGTAGTTTCCGGAATCCGGTTCCATCTCACCGGCCAGTATTTTAAACAGTGTCGTTTTTGCCAGCTCATTCCCGCCGACAAAAGCGATTTTATCGTCATGGCCGACAATAAAGGAGACATTGTCCAGAATCTTTACGCCGTCGATCGTCTTGGAAAGTCCCTCAACAGTCAGAACCTCGTTCCCGATCTCGCGGTTAGGCCGAAAATCAATGTACGGATATTTGCGGCTGGAAGGTTTGATTTCTTCCAGCTCAATTTTTTCCAGCGCACGCTTTCGGGAAGTTGCCTGTTTTGATTTGGAGGCGTTTGCGGAGAAGCGGGAGATAAATTCCTGCAGTTCCTTTATTTTTTCTTCCTTTTTCTTGTTGGCTTCTTTCATCTGTTTTACAAGAAGCTGGCTTGACTCATACCAGAAATCATAGTTTCCTGCATAGAGCTGAATTTTTCCGTAGTCGATATCGGCAATATTTGTGCAGACTTTATTTAAAAAGTAGCGGTCGTGCGATACGACGATTACCGTATTTTCAAAGTTTATTAAAAATTCTTCCAGCCAGTTGATGGCGTCCAGATCCAGATGGTTTGTCGGCTCGTCAAGAAGCAGAATATCCGGATTGCCAAACAGCGCCTGTGCAAGAAGGACTTTAACCTTTTGCGCGCCGGGCATATCGCCCATTTTCTGCGCATGATCCTCGGTTGGGACGCCAAGTCCGTTTAAGAGAGAGGCGGCGTCCGATTCTGCGTTCCATCCGTCCATATCGGCAAATTCCGCCTCAAGTTCACTTGCCTTTATGCCGTCCTCATCTGAGAAATCTTCTTTCATATAGATCGCGTCTTTTTCTTTCATAATCTCGTAAAGACGCCTGTTGCCCATTATGACCGTATCCAACACGCTAAATTCATCGTATTTAAAATGATCCTGCTGTAAAAAGGAAAGACGCTGACCTGGTGTGACGGCGATATCTCCGTTGGTAGGCTCCAGTTGTCCTGATAATATTTTTAAAAAAGTGGATTTGCCCGCTCCGTTTGCACCGATTAAGCCATAGCAGTTCCCCTCCGTAAATTTGATATTTACATCTTCAAACAAAGCTTTTTTTCCGATTCGCAAAGTGACGTTATTTGCACTGATCATTACAATCGTTCTCCTTTCACGCTAGCCCCAATATCATAACAGTAAAATATCGGAAAATCAATGCTTTTTTCTCTTTTTTTTGGTTTATGCATTGGCAATTCAGAAAAAAAGGTCTATAATAGAAGCAGTACAGGTTCTATAATAAGAAGGGTTATGGTTACTATATGAGTGGATTAGGGGAATGGAGAGAAATGTTGTCGGTACTGCCCATGGGTGCGGCAGTGATAGACGGTTCTTTCAGAGTAAAAGCAGCAAACGGCCGGTTTTATGAGGAGCGGGCAGGAGAGGACAGGGAGCTTTCGCAGCTGATTCATATCGAAGAGATCAGTCTGCTTTCCGATGCCGTCAGACGCTGCGTGGACCCGCAAATACGGGAAAACATAGAGCTGCGTATGCGCGGCAGCGACGGAAAGTTCCATTGGAACAATGTGTTTGTCAGTCGCTGCAGTCAACAGGATGAGGAGTACATATTATTATGTATCAACTGGGACCGGCACAAAAAAATCGAGGAGAAAATGTGCCATTTTGATGAGAGAAGCCGTCTGCTGGAAGAAGTCATAAATGAAATGCCTTTTGAATATGATGTGGAGAAGCAGATGTTTCGAGTGCCGCAGAAATATCATATGAGCGGCAAGGTAACAGATCCGGATCAGAAATATATGTCGTTCAACGAAATGCTGCTCGATATTTATGAGGAGGAAAAAAATAAATTCAGGGCGTTTGTCCGCAGTGCATCCGAGGTGGAAATGTCCGGTGTAATTGATTATCGGATGAATATTTCACCGGTTGGCAAAGTGCCGCTTTATCTGTGGCATCGGACAATTTACCGCAGTTTCAGGGACGAAAGCGGAAAAATTATCAGTATTATCGGCCGCAGTTATGATATCAGCTCTGACCGCGCGGTTCAGGAAAAATTATCCGAGGAGATCCAGCTCGACCCGCTGACACGTATTTATAACAAGGCGGCCTTAGAGCGTCTGATTGCGGATTTTCTGGTGAAAGAGTCAAAAGGCTGTCATGCGATGTTTATGATTGATATTGATAATTTTAAAGAGATCAATGAGACATTCGGACATGTTGTAGGGGATACGGTTTTAAATGATGTTGCGCAGTCCATCCGCGGACAGTTCCGGCCGTCCGATATTGTTGGACGGGCAGGCGGGGATAAGTTTCTCGTACTGATGAAGAATGCTTCCAGAGATGCGGTGGAAGAGCGCGCCGACTGGATCTGCCGTCAGATGAGGAAAAATCTGATTGGCGATGAGGCGGTCTTAAATTTAACGCTCAGTGTCGGAATTGCTTTTTACAATGCGGACGGCAGCGATTATAAAACGCTCTATGAAATGGCAAACGGAGCGATGCACTACACGAAGCAGAACAATAAAAACAATTATTCTTTTGCAGACAAGGGCGAGGCGGCAGGATACAGCCGTCTGCGCACAATGGAGTCGATTGATGCGGATTACGGCAAAACAATAAAAGCGGACAAGGATTTTTTGAATTTTGCATTCAGTCTGCTTTCACATGCCAAGGATATCAACGGTTCGTTGAATGTATTGCTCGAACAGGTTGGCAAGAAGTTTCTGGCGGACGTTGTCAGCGTGATCGAAGTACAGGAAAATAAGGAAGAGGGCTGGATGACAAATGTCTGGAGCAGTTTTGGCCCGACTTATTCCAAGAACCGGTTGATACAGATTCCAAAAAGCCTGCGTGAGGCAAAGATCGGCGAATTTATAGACAAGATTGCAGACGAGAGTACAAACCGTCTCTATATGGAAAACTGGGAGGAAGAATCGGTTCCGTTGGAGCATATAGCCGGAATTAAATTCGTCTATTCCGGCAGTCATACGGGGATCTTCTTTATCGGTATTTTGAGAAAAGCAGAATTGTTCACACCGAAAGCCGTTTCAACGCTTCGTGAGCTGGCGCGCGCAGTCGGCGTATTTGCGACGCTTCGCAAACAGATCTATGATGATCAGCGAAAAATCGAACATCTGCAGAGTCAGGACAACCTGACAGGCATTTATAATGTAGAAGCATTTCGCAAAAAAGTTTCCGATATTTTAAAAGCAGCCAGGAAAGAAGCGAAAGGCGCCAATGCGACAGTCTATGCAATGGCATATATTGATATCAATAATTTTTCCTATATCAATGAAAACTTCGGGCAGCGAATCGGAGACGGCGTGCTCAAAAATTTTGCCGCGCAGCTTGCCAGAAGAGAAAATACAGTTGCAGCCTGCCGTCTGTTTTCCGATCATTTTGTGGTGTTAAAAGCAGGAAAGAGCAGAGAGGAAATCTGTGCGTTTATCAACCAGAAAAATCGTCAGTTTGAAGCAGACTTGAAGAAAGTCTATCCTGCGGGGACGCTCTGGCTGTCTACAGGGCTGTGCTTTATTGAGAGCTATGATGAAACGTTTGATTTTCTGTTGGAGAGCGCAAACCTTGCGAGAAAACAGGCAAAGGCGATGAAAAATCAGGAGGTGTTTATTTTCAGCAGGGAGATGCGCCTGCGCAGCGAAAACGAGGCATGGGTAATCGGAAAATTTTATCTTTCCCTGCAAAAGGGCGAAATCGAAATGTTCCTGCAGCCGAAATTTCTGCTGAAAGAAAAAAAGCTGTATGGCGCGGAAGCGCTTGCAAGATGGCGTCTTTCGTCCGGAAAGATGATGCCGCCGTTCCAGTTTATTACGCCTCTGGAAAATATGGGTTATATCGTAGATCTTGACTTTTACATATTCGAACAGCTGCTGCATACGATGAGACGCTGGCAGGACGCAGGGAAACAGCTGTTTACGATCTCGACGAATTTTTCCAGAAAACATTTTGCGGACGGAGGCGAAAAGTTTATCGGGCGTATCAGAACGATAATGGA
The DNA here is from genome assembly GCA_947088675.1 of uncultured Roseburia sp. Classification (GTDB taxonomy): domain Bacteria; phylum Bacillota; class Clostridia; order Lachnospirales; family Lachnospiraceae; genus Roseburia. The sequence continues at coordinate 39,940 of CAMUHN010000015.1, read as the reverse complement.
TCATTTTAAAGATATCAGTCCGGAGTATATTGAGATTGAGGTGACGGAAAGTGTGATGATGGACGATCTGGACACGTTAAAAAACTGTCTGGGCCGTCTGGAGCAGATGGGATTTCGCATTGCGATTGACGATTTTGGTACAGGCTATTCCTCGCTCAGTGTGCTGATGGAGATTCCGGCGCATGTGGTAAAGATCGACAAGAGCTTTACGGACAGGATTCATCTGGAAGGCCAGCAGGCGTTTGTGTCGGGTATGGGCAGATTTGTCCATTCAGTTAAAGAGGAAGTGATCTTTGAGGGGATAGAGGATGAGGAACAGTGTGAGTTTTTGATTGACCACGGATTTGACTACGGGCAGGGGTATCTTTTTGACAAGCCGATTCCGGTGATGGAATTTGAACAGAAATATCTTTCCTGAAGTGACAGCAAATGACAGTACAGGATAAAATTTTGCGTAAAGTTGCAGGTTGTACTTGTTTTCGTACAGCAGGAAGCCTTTACAATCGACAGATTAAATGCTAAAATAAGCATAAATTCATTATAATTTTAAGGAGGAATAGTAATGTCCAGAGCAAAACAGTCAATGGACGGTAATACGGCTGCCGCACATGTGGCATATGCGTTTACAGATGTAGCAGCTATTTACCCAATCACACCTTCCAGCCCGATGGCAGATTCCGTAGATCAGTGGTCTGCAGCGGGACAGGAGAATATCTTTGGCAATCAGGTCAAAGTTGTGGAGATGGAGTCAGAGGCGGGAGCAGCGGGAGCAGTTCACGGTTCCCTTGCAGCAGGCGCGCTTACGACAACATTTACTGCATCGCAGGGTCTGCTTCTTATGATCCCGAATATGTACAAGATTGCAGGTGAGATGCTTCCCTGTGTATTTGATGTATCCGCACGTACTGTTGCAACGCAGTCATTAAATATTTTTGGCGATCACAGTGACGTATATGCCTGCCGTCAGACAGGTTTCGCTATGTTATGTGAGACAAACACACAGGAAGTTATGGACTTAAGCCCGGTTGCACATCTTGCAACGATCGAGGGAAAAGTGCCGTTCATCAATTTCTTTGACGGTTTCCGTACTTCCCACGAGATTCAGAAAATCGAAAAATGGGATTTTGCAGATTTAAAAGAAATGTGCAATATGGACGCTGTAAAGGCATTCCGTGCGCATGCGTTAAATCCGGAGCATCCGGCTATGCGCGGTTCCCATGAGAACGGCGACGTATTCTTCCAGCACCGCGAGGCTTGTAATACGGCTTACAATGAACTGCCGGCAATCGTTGAAAAATATATGGCAAAGATCAACGAGAAGCTTGGCACAAACTATGATCTGTTTAATTACTACGGCGCAGAGGATGCAGAGCGCGTAATCGTAGCGATGGGTTCCGTAAACGACGTTGCAGAGGAAGTGATTGATTATCTGACAGCTAAGGGTGAGAAAGTCGGACTGATCAAAGTTCGCCTGTACCGTCCGTGGGTATCCGAGTCATTCTTAAAGGTACTTCCGAAGACAACAAAGAAAGTCGCTGTTTTAGACAGGACGAAAGAGCCGGGCGCACTTGCAGATCCGCTGTACTTAGACGTAGCAACTACACTGCGAGAGGCAGGCCTTGATACAATCGTGCTCACAGGCGGCCGTTATGGACTTGGTTCCAAAGATACCCCGCCGTCTTCTCTGTTTGCCGTATATACGGAACTGGAGAAAGACGCGCCGAAGAGAAGATTTACCATCGGTATCGTGGACGATGTGACAAACTTAAGCTTACCGGAAGTAAAACCGGCGCCGATTACATCCGCAGAGGGTACCGTTGAGTGCAAATTCTGGGGTCTTGGCGGAGACGGCACGGTTGGCGCCAATAAAAACTCCACAAAGATTATCGGCGATCATACCGACAAATATATTCAGGCATATTTCCAGTATGATTCCAAAAAAACAGGCGGCGTTACAATTTCTCATTTGAGATTTGGCGACAAGCCGATCAGAAGCCCGTATTATATCAATCAGGCGGACTTTGTGGCATGCCACAATCCGTCTTATGTGACAAAGGGCTTTAAGATGGTTCAGGATGTAAAGCCGGGCGGCGTATTTATGATTAACTGCCAGTGGTCTGACGAAGAGCTGGAGCACCATCTGAACGCAGAAGCAAAGAAATACATTGCAGACAACAATATTCAGTTATATACGATCAACGCGATTGACAAAGCGATTGAGATCGGTATGGGCAAACGTACCAATACGATCTTACAGTCCGCGTTCTTTAAACTGGCAAACGTAATGCCGATTGAAGAGGCAGTAGATTTCATGAAACAGGCTGCAAAGAAATCCTATGGCAAAAAGGGCGATGCAGTCGTTGAGATGAACTACAAGGCAATCGACGCCGGCGTAGATGCGGTACACAAAGTAGAGATTCCGGCTTCCTGGTCGAATCCGGCGGCAGATCCGGCTCCGGCAGAGTTAAAGGGACGTCCGGAAACCGTTAAGATGGTAAAGGAACTGATGAATCCGATTGCATTAATGGACGGCGATTCCCTTCCGGTATCCGCATTTGCAGGCAATCCGGACGGACAGTTCGAGCACGGCGCTGCGGCATATGAGAAGCGCGGCACAGCCGTTACGGTTCCTACCTGGGATGCTGAAAAATGTATTCAGTGTAACCAGTGCGCGTTTGTATGTTCCCATGCAACCATTCGTCCGTTTATGTTGAGCGAGGACGAGGTAAAAGCGGCTCCGGAGCAGATCAAACTTGCCGATATGAAGCCGAAAGCCGGCGAGTACAAATATACGATGAGCGTTTCCCCGCTTGACTGTATGGGATGCGGCGAGTGTATCACCGTTTGTCCGGTCGGCGCCATCGCAATGGTTCCGCAGGAGTCACAGGCAGCAGAGCAGCCGGTATTCGATTATCTGGTTGCAAACGTAGGCAAGAAACCGGGTATGCCGGCGGACAATACGGTAAAAGGTTCTCAGTTCAACCAGCCGCTTTTAGAGTTCTCCGGTTCCTGTGCGGGATGTGCGGAGACTTCCTATGCGCGTCTGATCACACAGCTGTTCGGCGAGCATATGTACATCAGCAATGCGACAGGATGTTCTTCCATCTGGGGCGGTCCTGCAGCAACATCTCCGTATACGGTAAACAAAGATTCCGGCAAGGGTCCGGCATGGGCAAACTCCCTGTTTGAGGATAATGCGGAGCATGGACTTGGTATGGAGATCGGACAGAGAGTGCTTCGTGAGCAGGCAGTTGCAAGCGCAGCAAAATGCGCTTCCTCCGATAAAGCAGATGATGCATTAAAAGCAGCATTTGCAAAATTTGAAGAGACAAAGAACGATACGAAAGCAAACGCAGCAGCTACGGACGCGCTTGTAGCAGAGCTTGAAAAAGCGGCAGCGGCAGGATGTCCGGATGCGGCGGCAGCGCTTGAGAAGAAAGATTATCTTGCGAAAAAATCCATCTGGATCTTTGGCGGCGACGGCTGGGCATATGATATCGGTTTCGGCGGCTTAGACCATGTGCTTGCTTCCGGTGAGAATGTAAACGTAATGGTATTTGATACCGAGATGTATTCGAATACAGGCGGTCAGGCTTCCAAAGCTTCCAATATCGGCGAGGTTTGCCAGTTTGCCGCAGCAGGAAAAGATATCGGCAAGAAGAGCCTTGCAGAGATCGCGATGAGTTACGGTTACGTTTATGTGGCACAGATTGCGCTTGGTGCAAATATGGCGAATGCCGTTAAGGTACTGGCAGAGGCAGAGGCATATAACGGCCCGTCCTTAATCATCGGTTATGCTCCGTGCGAGCTTCACGGTGTCAAAGGCGGAATGAACCACTGCCAGGATGAGATGAAGAAAGCGGTAGCGGCAGGTTACTGGAATCTGTTCTCGTTCAATCCGGCATTAAAGGCGGAGGGCAAGAATCCGTTTACGCTGACATCCAAACCGGGCGACGGAACATATCAGGATTTCTTAAATAACGAGACACGTTACAGCCGTCTGACAAGGGCGTTCCCGGATCGTGCAGAGAAACTGTTCAAAGACTCTGAGGATGCGGCAAAAGAGCGGTATGAGCATTTGCTTCGTCTGGTAGAGTTATATAAATAAACAGAACAAACAACAGAATAGAAACAGACAGCCTTGATTGGCTGTCTGTTTTTTTGCGCACTCGGATCGCGTTAAAATAATGTCGTTTTTTGTCGAAAACTTCTTGCTTTTTCCTTTAAGATACAATATAATTACTATTGTAGTTTAAGAGGGAGGGAAAAGAAGATGAGTAAAAGAAAAAAAGCTGTGTTATCTGTGACAGGGATTCTGTTGCTGCTGCTGGTTACTGTGGCAGTGTGTTATTTTCTGTTTACAAAGTCGTCGGAAGAAGATCTGCTCTATGACGATAATGCAACAGTAGGTATTATGCCGGGAGTTGATCTGGATGAAAGGAGAGCGCAGCTGCAGGAAATGCTTGACCGCAGCATGATTGCATTTTCCATTAATACGTCTCCTGTTTTTTTGAACGGTACGTCCAAAGGAAATCTTCTGATCGAGAATCCGGGAAATAACGCAAAGCTGCTTCAGGTGAGTATCCGCATAAATGATACGGAGGAAGAAGTATATGCTTCCAAATATTTAAAGCCTGGTACTTATATTGACTCGGTGAAGCTGGATAAAGTGCTCGAACAGGGAACTTATCACGCCACAGCATATTTTTCTGCCTATGATGAGGAGACAAAGGAATATATCGGACAGACGGGGGCGCAGATTACCCTCACGATACAAAATTAAATACGTTATAGACATACTGTAATAGATGCAGGCAGGAGGATACTTATGAAAAGAAAAACACGTTTTTTACAGCTTGCATTGGCTGCATCGCTGCTGTTTTCGGCTACGGCAGATCCATCATCTCTGTTTGCTGCAGATTCCACTTCTACCAGAGATATTCCGGTTGGAGGGTCAGGTCAGATGGAGATGGTCGGAACGATCGATCCGACGATCCTTTCCGTAACGATGCCGACATTTGTACCATTTAATATCAGCAACGGCGTTTCAACTCAGAATAAAGTAATATCACCAAGGATCAATGTCAAAAATAATTCGAATGTCCCGGTGCGTGTTGACGTTACCTATACGAAAGTTGATCTGGAGAAGATTAAAAATATTGAGTGGAGCGACAATGGAACAGTCGGTGCAAATCAGATTGCAATCGGGTTAAAACAGGAAGAAACGAAAAATCAGATGCCGACCAATCTGACGCAGGCCAGATGGCTTGCAGCCAACAAGAAACAGGATATGAATGTTATGGTACTGGATGCGAACCAGGAAGGCGCTATGTATGTGGTCGGAACGCTTGGACAGGCAGTTTCCGAAAACGCGACATTTAATGTAACGCCCACGTTTGTTGTAAGCAGGACATCCATTCAGTAACCGGTGCCCTAAAAATTGATTTTGTCATCTATTATAGTATGTGTATATAAAGAAAAGAAAGGAAAATCCCCATGGCAATTTATTATGTTACGATTTTCGGACTGACAGGATTGGGGTATGTATTAACCGAAAAGAAATCTGGCACGAGGGCGAGGGATTTCTATCTTGTGCTGGCATTTTTTGTGCTGCTTCTGCTAACATCATTTCGTTACGCAATCGGTTTTGATTATTTTTCTTATCGATTAATTTTTGATATGGTGGCAACAGAGTGGACATTGGATGTTATTTTTCATGATTTCTGGTACGAACCGGGATTCTTTTTAATCTGTAAATTTTTTCAGCTGCTGCATTTGTCTTATCCGGTGATGCTGGCTGGAATCAATGTTTTTCTGATAGCTGTTTTGCTCTGGTTTGTGCGTCGTTATTCGAAGATGCCATGGGTCAGCATTTATCTTTATATCACGCTTCAGTTTCTGGCTTATCATATGAATCTGATCCGACAGTCGATTGCGTTGTGTTTTTTTCTGTTTGCGTATCCTTTTTTAAAAGAGAAAAAAATAATTCCGTATACGCTTATCCTTATTTTTGGAGGGCTGCTGCACAATTCTCTGTGGTTTGTGTGGCCTCTTTATTTCCTGTTGACAAAAAAGGCGACAATCAGGTATTGGGTGTCCATTGCAATCGCAGCCCTGCTGGTATATGTTTTGTTTGACCGTCTGTTTTTGTATGTTCAGCCGTATCTTCCGATGAAATACGCGGCTTACCCTGATACGGATTTTTGGAGTGCAAATACGTTTCTCTATGTAGTCCCGGCGATTTTATACGGTGTTTTGCTGTTTCTGTTTCGAAAAAGAATGGAGGATACAATGGCCCGCACGATCTGTTTAAACAGTGCGTTTATCAATATTTTGATCAGTTTTTTTATCACAAAACACTTTATTTTGGAGCGGTTTGCCGTTTACCCGTTTGTGTTTTCTCTGATTGCGGTTCCGGACATCATCGCTTCTTACCGCAGGGATAAGAAACGCGGTAAGAGAGAGCATATGACGTATCGTTTTGTCCTGCTTTTATGGCTGCTGTTTGGAGCCGGGTATTTTCTGTTTGCAGCAGCCAACGGGTTTCATCAGGTTTATCCGTATGTCAGTTTGTTAGAAAGAGGATACTCCGCTCCCAGTATGCCCTGATTTTTAAGAGATCTGCGAGGCGGTTTGTAATCTGCGGAGGAAGAAAATGATAAATATCTATAATGTTTTTCCAAGATATGTAAAAAATAATGAAGAAATGTATGAGATGATTCACGGCGCAAAAGTGATGGGGTTTGATGCAGTGTATTTTAACCCGTTTTTTGAGACAGGAGAGTCAAAAAACATTTATGCCATAGCCAATTATTACCGGTTTGATCAATTGTCTTTTGACAGCGGTCCAAGTATGGATACGCAGATAAAAGACTGGGTCAGTGTATGTAACAAAAACGGCATGCGTCCAATCGTTGATTTGGTAGTCAATCATACGGCGGCAGACAGTGAGCTGGTGAAAAGTCATCCGGACTTTTATTGTTATGAGAATGGCAGGGTTAAAACGCCGACAGGGAGAGATATCGGGAAAACTCTCATATGGTATGACTGCGCACAGCTGGATTATAACAACATAAAATCCGGTTTGTGGGATTATATGCTGGACGTGTGCAGATATTATATAAAACTGGGTTTCCGCGGATTTCGCTGTGATGCGGCAGATCAGGTTAATCCCGCATTCTGGATATGGTTACTGCGGGAGATAAAAAAAACAGATCAGGATATTATTTTTATAGGCGAGGCTTATCTGTGTCCGGAGAATACGCGGATCGGTTTGGCGTATGCCGGATTTGATTATTTATATAATTCATCCAAATGGTGGGATTACAAAGCAGACTGGCTGTCAGCAGAACAGGAAGTGTTCAGTAAATATATAAAAAGCATTTCATTTCCGGAGAATCATGATTCAATCAGATTGATGTCGGAAACGTGTGGAAATGTATCTCTCTTTTTGATGAGATTGTATTTTACCGCTTTCTGGTCCTATGGGTTTGAAATAACAATTGGTATGGAATATGGTGAATGCGTACAGTTAGATAATGTTAAAACGCAGCGGAATCTGCGTTTCAGGGAAGACACATCTGACAGGTATCATTTTACACGTCATATTGAAGAAGCAATCAAAGTAAGAAAACAAGTTATGGGAGGGCAGGGCCGGGAAAGCAGGGACTGCAGGAGGGAAACGGTGCAAAAAGACAATTTTGTCAGAGTTTTCTTTGAACAGATGGAATATGGTTTTGAAATGGATTTTTGCAATATGAGTTTTACTGTCAGGATGCAGTACGATGCGAGCAATGTAAAAATATGGAAATTTGACTGTATTCATCCAAAACCATCGGTCAGTGTCCATCGCCAGGTAATTTCAGAATGGTTCCTTTCGAAAGGGGAGATAAAAAAATGATGGAAAAATTTGCGGCGCAGATATTAAGCATGACGAATCAGTGTAATCTCCGGTGCAGTTACTGCGACTGGGAAAAGCATGAATTTCACAGGCTTACCGAACAGGATATCATCAATGCAAAAGATAATATTTCAGCGGTGAAAACGCTTTTGGACACGAGATTTCCGTCTATACAGTTAATTGAGTATTCCGGAGGGGAAGTCACATTATATCCGGAGCTTTTGGACATGATGCTGTCTGAATTTTCGGATAAATGGTTCAGGATTGTGACGAACGGAACGCTGATCAATGATAATTTGATAAACAGGATAAAAAATCATGGAAAAGTGTTTATTGCCTTAAGCTTAGACGGCAATTCTATTGCGGCGAATCATACCCGGTTTGGAAAGAATGTACCCTTATTTAACCGTGTCTTGCAGAATTTGGGAAAACTGCTGAACAATGGGATACCCGTCATGCTGTTGTGTACGATTAATTCGGCAAATATATCCAAATTTCATGAATATGTAAGATATCTGGAAGCGGAGTATCGGGAATTTATAGAAAACGGAATGCTCTTTATGCCGGCGCATTATGTTTTTAATTACAGCGGCGATAACGGAACGCCGACAAGGGAGCAGGAATTGAAATTCACCGGATATCTGGATACCACAAATGATCTGATTGTAAGAAATATGAAAGAACATTACAGGGAATTATCTTATTTTATTGAGAACAGAAAGCATCTTCATGGATGCCATATTCCGGAGTGGTGTCTGCCGCTTCATTTCAGAGGCAATCATATTCTGGAAGACGGCATGTTCCGGTCATTTGGATGCGGTATGCGCGGTAAGACAGATTTTGGGGAATTTAGCATACATGACGCGGATAAAATGGCTGCTCAGGTGAATGACAGCAACCTGACAAATCGTGTAAAGTATGCGGATGGTGAAAACTGTGAAAATTATTGTTTTGTGGATTGGTATATTGTCGACCTGATTCTGCAGGGAAAAGTCAGCCTTGAGATAGCTCAGAAATGGTTTGTATTTTTCAGGGATAAAAATATTGTTGACTACATAAAGCGCAATGAGCGAGACGACAGCATCGAGACTTATCATTTTAAAACGAGGGGTACGCATGCGGTATCGATCCGGTACTCTGTAAACAGTAAAAAGGGCATTATCGAATCCGTTCAGTTCACAGGCGGATGCGAGGCTAATCTAAAAGGCATCTGTGCGCTGGCACGCGGAATGAAGATTGAAGATGTGATAGGCCGGCTAAAAGGCATTGACTGTCAGAACAAAGGCACATCCTGTCCTGACCAGCTGGCATGCGCATTGGAAAATTATCTGGCAGGCAGGAGTTGAAACAGAATGAAATACAGAAATTGGACTTCTTTCAATACGGGCAAGTTATTTAGTCATCTGGAGCGCTGGAAATTAATACAGAAAAACGGGAAATGTCCGCCGCCTGCGTTGATTACGGTGGATCCGTCGAATTATTGCAATTTATCGTGCGAATGGTGCAATGCATGGAAAGTTCGAAAGAATGAAAGAATGCTGTCAGATGATGTTTTAATAAACTTTGTTAAATTTATTTCGCAATGGAAAAGCGCCGATGGAAAGTATGGAGTGGAAGCGGTATGTATTGCAGGAGGGGGTGAACCGTTGTGTAATCCATATACCGGCCGGTTTTTACTGGAGTTAAATCGAAATGGAGTTGACGTCGCTACCGTAACAAACGGCACTCTGATTCATAAATATCTGGAAGAATTGCTGGTCAATCAATATGTAGCGGTTTCCGTCGACGCGGCTTGCTCCACTACGTTTAATCAATATAAAGGATTGGAGGAAAGTTCAAAACTTTTTGATCAAATCATCGACAACATGGATTTATTATGTCGGCTTTCCAGAAAAAAAGAATGCAATTTAGGGAAAGAATCGCCGTCAAATGGCGTCAATTACAGAATGTTGTTATATAAGGATAATATCAGAGAAATCAGCGAAGCTGCGAGGATCGCACAGGAGATTGGCTGTAACAGCCTGCATATTCGCCCGGCGGCAGTTCCCTTTGATTCAGATGGTAATTTTGCGTTTTCAGGCGAAGAAATTGAATTATTCAAAGAACAGGTCCGTATAGTAGAGCAGACGAAAAGACCGGATTTTGGTTTTTATTATACGTTGGGAAAATTTGACGATAAGTTTCAAAAATGCAATGATTTTAAACAATGTTTTGCAGTCTTTATGACGGCAACATTAATGCCGCCCATAGGGGAGGGGACAAAAGATTCCTACTGTCTTAATGTCTGCTGTGACAGAAGAAGCGATGATGCCATGAGGCTGTTAACAAATGAGGCTGATTTAAACAGGATATCTCAAATATGGGGGAGTGATAAACACTGGAATATATTTCATTTCATAACGGAAAGACAAATCAGGGAAATCTGTCCAAGATGTACCTATTATGAACACAATAAAATAATGGAAAACTGTATTTTAACTGACAATATGCTAATTAATTTTATTTAGAAAACAGGTAGAGAAATCATGCATTATATTAAACAATGTTTAGAACCGGGAAGAATTTTGAATTATATTGACCGTATTTCATATAAAAGGAAAAGGATCAGCAATGATTTAAATCCCAAACAGGCCGGTATGATAGAATTACAATTAACCGATCAGTGCAATTTGAATTGTTTTCATTGTCATTTTCGAGAGAAAGGGGATCAGTTTTTTGAAGAAGAATGGATAGATCTGGTACTAAATGAGATTTCTCCCAAAGCTATATCATTAGCAGGAGGAGGAGAACCAACATTATATCCCGATTTTAATAAAACGATTTGCAGGCTGAAAAATGGGGATTCGAATCCGCAAATCGGATTGATTACAAATGGAGTATTTATTCCGGAAGGCGAATGGCCAGGCTTGCTTTCGTGGTTAAGAGTTTCACTTTATTCGGTCACGAATCATCTGTATGCCGGAAGAGATCCGGCATTCCAACAAAAAGTAATCAGTAACATTGAAACATACATGAATATGGATCAGTTAAATATGCTCGGAGTCAGCTTATTATATTATCATGGAAATGCGGTGGATTGCATCAGGCTCTCATATATATTATACAAACTGTTAAAAACGTCAAAAAGGCAGATTGATCGATTTAATATTCAATTTAAAAGGGCGTTTGTATTGAGCGATCCGGAACATCTCAATGAATCCGTTTATCATGAAAACAGGAATTTCATACCGGGAGAACAGGAGTTGTTAAAAGCGATTCAATATAAAGAACAACTATGTCTGAAAGATCCGGGATTTGATCTTTTTTTGAGCCAATGCGCTAATTTTGAGCAGATGGAGGATTTTGCGCGCAATGGAAGAGAGCGCGCGATTGCACAGTTAAATCCGGATAGATTGCCGCCGCAAAATTTTGCCAATTGTTTTGTGGTTCTTGAGAACAGGTTAATTACGCCGGATGGGTATGTTTATTCCTGTCCTTCCATAGCGGAGAATCGAAAACCGCAATTTGCGTTAGGGCATATTTTAGATCAAAACAGTGAATATACGAAAAATATATTAAAATATTATAATTGTAATTCTGCATGGTGTAATATAAGGTTTTGCAGACATTCCCAACATAATCAGTTAGTGCAGCAATATCTGGATACGGGGCGGGCCTGTACATATGGCCGAGAAATTTTAGAGGACAATTTTTTCTGACGGACGCCGCGCGTTTAAAACTGGCAGGCGGCTTTTTTAAACCGCCTGCTTTGCTGTCGTAAAAATGGTATGCTGCATTTTCTCTCTTTGCCTCGTGTAATTATCTGCGTTTTGCAGTATTTATGAAATTTCTCTGATCACGCCGCAGCCGATTTTTTCTCCGGAATTTCCAGAGGGCTGTGTCGTAAAATCATCTGCCATTTCGTGGACGACAATGCTTTTCCCCATAATTTCAGCAATATTGATGCGTTCATTGTAAAAACAGGACCATGCGTATCCGTTGTTTCCGAATAGAGGAATCAGATCCCCATAATGCATGGGATGTTTGTCGCCGGCAGGATTATAATGCGCTCCGGTGTCGGAAAACGGAAGCGTACAGTCTCCGTTTTCATGAATATGAAATCCGTAAAACCGAAATTTTCCGTTTTCATCTGTGACCGGGAGTTCGAAAAATTCGGATTCGATTAAGGTTCCTCCATACGGAGTGGCGTAAAAGCGGACGGTACCGTTTAAATTCGGAAAATCTTCATTTCCGGTAACAGCAGCGGCAGCAGAAGGCAGTTTATACAGCAATGTCTGCAGAAAGGAAAGTGCAGGTGTGGTGTCTTCCATCATGGAAAGCTCCTGTAATAAAATATTTATGTTATTTTATGCAGGAAAATCACTCCGGTGCCGGTTTCGGTCCAGCCGGAATCAGGGGAATCCGGACAGGAACCGCAATCGGGTTATGCAGATTCATGACTTTTTATGGCTTTACAAAAAAAACGGTTAATGTTAGAATAAGTCAGGAATGCCTTTTTTATGTAAAAAGGTGAGAGGGAGGAAGCGTTTATGCCGAATTTGTGGGAAGATTTTTTGACACAGATGAACTCTGGGAAAAAAAAGACGCAGAAAAGTGTAGAAAAAGCAGAAAATTCTGTGGCAGAGCGAACCGCTGCAGAAAAACAGACAGGCGAACAGGCGGATTCATATACCGTGTTGACGTCCGCAGACAAAGGCAGTGCGTCTGATGCGGCAGAAAGGACAGAAAAAAAAGTGGAACAGGATTTCTTATTGAGCCAGATTGACGAATTTCGGGAAAAGGCAAGGCAGCTGCAGGAACTGATGGCGTCCAAGGAGAGCAAGGCTAAGGAATTGCAGTCGATTGTCAGGGAACGTGAGGGCAAAGCGCAGGAACTGGAACAGATCTTATCGGAGCGTCAGGAGGCGGCGGACAGCCTGTTATCGGATGTAACCGGCAGGATCGATATGCTGGCAGACCGTGTCGCCGGCAAAATGACAGAAATTGAGACGAATATCTCCCGTCAGGTTGCCGATACCAAGTCGGTAAGCGAGGAGCAGATGGTGCAGACGCGCCGATTAAACGAAGAGCAGATTGAGGCCAACAAGAAGCTGCTGGAAGAACAGTCTTCCAAAAACAAACAGTTGTTTGATGAGCACATAGAGACAAACCGGCAGATTTTACAGGAGCAGGCAGTCGAAAACAAGAAACTGGTGGAAGACCAGATGGCTTCCATTAAGAAATCATTGGAAGAGCAGGCAGCCGCGACAAAACAGCTGTCCGAGGGACAGCTGGTCGATGTCAGAAATCTTCTGGAGAAATCTTCGTCGCAGGTAGATGCCTTAAAAACGGAGCTCTCTGAAAAGGTGCATTCCGAGAATGTGAAATGTTACCGGAATGTACAGGATTTATTTACGGATTTTGATTCAAAGATAGAGAAACTGGAAATAATGGAAAAAGATATCGCAAAAATGAAGACGTTTGTGAAAGTGTTGACTGTTTTTTCCATTGTGGATTTTGTTGCGCTGATTGGAGTGCTGGCGACAGTTCTTGTTACGCTGATGCAGACTTCATTTTAACAGGTTTTTGCTGCAGTCCGGTTGTATCGGGCGCTTTGCTGCAGCAGGGATGATTCAGGAAGGCATATGTGAAAAGATGGGGATGAGTAAACAGAAAGTCTGGATAGTCGGTCATAAAAATCCGGATACGGATTCCATCTGCGCCGCGATTTCTTATGCTTATTTAAAGAACCAGGCAGATGGGAAAACGTATGAATATCTGGCGAAGCGTGCCGGGGCAATCAATGAGGAAACTCGCTATGTGCTGGATTATTTTCATGCGAAAGACCCTGAGTTAATTACTTACGTCGGCGCGCAGATTCGCGACATCAATATACGAAAGACCGAGGGAGTCAGCAGCCAGATTTCATTGAAGCGCGCATGGAAACGGATGAAAGAGCTTGAGGTTGTTACGCTGCCGGTAACAAACAGCTTCGGTAAATTAGAAGGTGTGATTGTTACCAAGGATATTGCAACCTCCTATATGGACGTATTGGATAACCGTGTGCTTTCCAAGGCGAGAACGCAGTACAAAACGATTGCCGAGACACTGGAGGGATCGGTACTCGTTGGGAATGAGCATGCCTATTTTATGCGGGGGAAAGTTGTCGTTGCAATTTCAAACCTTGATTATATGGCAGATTATATTGAAAATGATGACCTTGTTATTTTAGGAGACAGGGAGGAGGAACAGCTGCAGGCTATCCAGCTGAACGCGAGCTGTATCATTACCTGCGGCGGTTTGAAAGTAGAGGATGAGGTAAAACGGATTGCAGCAAAACGCGACTGTGTTGTGATTTCGACGCCGTATGATGCGTTTTCGGCGTCAAGGCTGATAAACCAGAGTATGCCGATCAAGCAGTTTATGACGCGCCAGGAGCTGATTACATTTGAAATTGACGATTATATTGACGACGTGCGCGATACGATGTCGAAAGTCAGGCATCGTGATTTTCCGGTATTAAATGAAAACGGCGGTTACGAGGGTATGATTTCCCGCAGGAATCTGATGATAATGCACAAAAAGCAGCTGATTCTGGTGGATCACAATGAAAAATCGCAGGCAGTGGACGGAATTGAAGAGGCAGAAATCCGTGAGATCATAGATCATCACAGGCTGGGCAGCCTGGAGACAATCTCACCGGTATATTTTAGAAACCAGCCGCTTGGATGTACCTCGACGATTATTTATCAGATGTATGAGGAACAGGGGGTAGAGATTCCGGAGCAGATTGCAGGGCTTTTGCTCTCGGCGATCATATCCGATACGCTGATGTTTCGTTCCCCTACCTGTACAAAACTCGACAAAGACGTGGCAAACAGGCTTGCGCAGATCGTTGGGATTGAGATTGAAGAACATGCCAGGAATATGTTCCGGGCGGGCAGCGATTTTAAGAATAAGACTGCAGAGGAAATTTTTTATCGTGATTTTAAAATATTTCATACGCAGGAGAATGATTTCGGCGTTGCGCAGGTAAATGCGATGAGCCGTGAGGAACTTGACAAAGTAGGGGATGAGCTGCTTCCTTATCTGAAAAATGCGTTGGCTGAGAAAAAGCTGGATATGGTTTTTGTCATGCTCACAGATATATTGGAGGAGTCTTCCAGAGTAATCTGCGACGGGAATGAGGCCGGCAAAATACTGGCAAGAGCGTTTGGGGCGAAAGAAGAGGCGGGCGGTATTTTTCTGGATGGAATCGTCTCCCGAAAAAAACAGTTTATTCCGACATTGATGAATTTTCTGGCGGAGGAGTTATAGGAAACGGATAGAGAATTAAGGGTAGTTTGCTGCGCGAACTGCCCTTTCGATGTATTTATATTCGTCTTTTTGGGAAAAATTTATGACAAAAATAAGCGTTTTTCACATATAATGGAAAAAGAACCTTTGAGCCGTTTGCTTTGAATCAGAAATTTGATCAGCATCTGGTCCTATGCGCGGCTTGCAGTGTTACAAGGAGGGAGTCTATGAAATTTACAAAAATGCATGGGTGTGGAAATGATTATATCTATGTAAATTTGCTGGAGGAGACAATAGAAGACGCTTCTGAACTTTCGCGAAAAGTCAGCGACAGGCATTTCGGAATTGGCGGAGACGGCTTAATTACGATTGGAGCGTCGGAGAAAGCGGATTTTCGTATGAGAATTTACAATGCCGACGGTTCGGAGGCTGAAATGTGCGGAAACGGGATTCGCTGTGTCGCCAAATATGTATATGAACATGGAATGACAGATCAGACAGAGGTAACGATAGAGACGGGGAGCGGCGTATTGACACTGCAGCTTCTTACGGAAAGCGGCAAGGTGATGAAAGTCAGGGTGGATATGGGAGTCCCGGTTATCGAGGCATCAAAAATCCCGGTTGTCTGCAGCAGGGAAATTGTGTTGGATGAACAGATCTTTGCGGCCGGCAGAGACTGGAGGATGACATGCGTTTCAATGGGAAATCCGCATGCCGTTGTATTTGTACCGTCGGTAGACGATCTTTTGCTTGAGAAGATCGGGCCGGAATTTGAAAATCATGCGCGTTTCCCAAAGCGTGTTAACACGGAATTTGTGGAGGTTTTAAGCAGAACCGAGATGCGGATGCGTGTCTGGGAGCGTGGTTCCGGGGAGACGCTTGCGTGCGGGACAGGTACCTGCGCCTGTGTCATGGCGGCAATTTTAAACGAATATACAGAAGATCATGTTCTGGTTCATCTAAAAGGAGGAGATCTTTTGATTGATTATGACAGGATAAGCGGGCATATTTATATGACCGGGCCGGCGGAGACTGTGTTTGAGGGGACATTTTTACAGGAGTGCTGAGGAAGCCTGCAAACGGAAAAGAGCAAATGGTTTAGCAGAAAAAATAGAAAGAAGGGTGGTATCGCTGTTATGGTTTTAGCAAAGCTGTTGGAAGATCTGGAATATACACTGCTGCAGGGAAGTCTGGATACGGAAATTACAACGCTTGTCTGCAATTCCAGAGAGGCAGAAGAGGGGAGCGTATTCGTCTGTATTTCCGGGACAGTGCGTGATGCGCATGATTTTATCCCGCAGGTAATTGAGAGCGGCGCAAAGGCTGTTATTGTCGGGAAAGAGGTCAAAGCAGACGATGGGGTCACAGTGATACGCGTACCGGATACAAGGTATGCGCTTGCACTTATGTCAGCCGCATATTTTGGTCATCCGGCCAGGAAGCTGACAACAATCGGCGTAACCGGGACGAAAGGGAAGACGACAACGGTTTATATGATCCGGTCTATGCTGGAAGCAGCCGGAGTCCGAACCGGGCTGATTGGAACGATAGAGACAGTGATCGGTGAAACGCATATTCCTTCCCAAAACACGACGCCGGAATCATATCAGCTGCAGAAATTATTTGCGGATATGGTTTTGGCCGGCGAGAAAGCCGTCGTGATGGAAGTATCTTCGCAGGGGCTGATGATGCATCGTGTCGCCGGATTTACATTTGACTACGGCATTTTTACAAATCTTGAGCCGGATCATATCGGAGAAAACGAACATAAAGATTTTGCGGACTATATGCATGCAAAAAGTCTGTTGTTCCGCCAGTGTGTGCAGGGGATTTTCAATGCGGACAGCGAACATCTGGACGGAATCTTAAACGGTCATACCTGTGCAGTGGAAACATATGGGCTAAGTGAACAGGCGGATCTGCGTGCGACGAAACAGACGCTGTTTTATGAGGAGGGGGTACCGGGCGTCAAATACCAGGTATCCGGTCTTTTGGATATGGACGTGACGGTTAATGCGCCGGGGCGCTTTACGGTCTGTAATTCTCTGGCGGCAATTGCGCTGTGCCGTCACTTTAATGTCTCCAAAGAGCAGATGAAAGATGCACTTTTGCATACTTTTGTGAAAGGGCGGATAGAGCTGATACCGGTATCAAAAGAATATACGCTGATGATCGACTATGCGCACAATGCAATGGCATTGGAGAGCCTTTTGACGACTCTGCGGGAATACAAGCCGGGACGTTTGATCTGTCTGTTCGGATGCGGCGGCAACCGCGCGAAATCCAGGCGTTACGAGATGGGGGAAGTATCGTCGCGTCTTGCGGATCTTACAGTTATAACATCAGATAATCCCCGGTTTGAGGAGCCGATGGATATCATTGCGGATATTCTGAGCGGCGTAAAAAAAGCGGACGGCGCGTATGTGACGATTCCGGACAGGAAAGAAGCGATTGCATACTGCATCGACCATGCGCTTGCCAGAGATGTGATCGTGCTTGCCGGTAAAGGCCATGAGGATTATCAGGAGATCAACGGGGTAAAGCATCATATGGATGAGCGGGAGCTGATCGCGGATATACTCAGGGAGCGCGAAAGAAAACGGTGCAATTAAAAAAGCCGCCGGTACATACAGTAGTACAGGATTTCCTGTCAAACCTGGTATGTCCCGGCGGTTTTTTTGCACTCTTATCTTGTATTTGCAACGGTTTTTCCGGTATACAGCTGATAATATTTTCCCTGCTGTGCAATCAGCTGCGCATGGGTTCCGCGCTCAATCACATGTCCCTGCTCAAGTACAACAATGCAGTCGCTGTTTTTCACGGTAGAGAGACGGTGCGCAATGACAAATGTTGTACGGCCCCGCATCAGCGCATCCATGCCGTCCTGTACAATTTTTTCGGTGCGCGTGTCGATCGAGCTTGTCGCCTCATCTAAAATCAGGACAGGCGGGTCGGCTATTGCGGCGCGGGCAATCGCAAGGAGCTGCCGCTGTCCCTGGCTTAAATTGGCGCCGTTGCCGCTTAGCATTGTCCTGTATCCGTCCGGAAGCTGCCGTATGAAGTAGTCGGCGTTTGCCAGTTTTGCGGCTGCAATGACTTCTTCGTCGGTGGCATCAAGTTTTCCGTAACGGATATTTTCCATTACGGTTGCGGTAAACAGGTTGGTATCCTGCAGGACAATGCCAAGAGAGCGGCGCAGATCGTTCTTGCGGATTTTATTAATATTAATGCCGTCATAACGAATCTTTCCGTCTGCAATATCGTAAAAGCGGTTGATCAGGTTTGTAATCGTTGTCTTTCCGGCGCCGGTCGAGCCTACAAAAGCAATTTTCTGTCCGGGCGCTGCGTGCAGGTCCACATGATGCAGCACCGTCTTTTCCGGCGTGTAGCCAAAATCCACATCATCAAAAACAACATCCCCGCAAAGACGGATATAGTCGACGGAACCATCGGCCTGATGTGTGTGTTTCCATGCCCATGTGCCGGTGCGCTCCGTTGTCTCGGTCAGTACAGCGGCTGAATCGTCGGTTGGACAGTCTGTATGCGTTGTTTTCGGCGCTTCTTTTGTGCGGACTAAAGTGACATAACCGTCATCCGCCTCCGGCGCCTCGTCCAGCAGGGCAAAGATGCGTTCGCTCGCGGCAAGCGCCATCACAATATTGTTGATCTGCATACTCAGCTGGTTGATCGGCTGTCCGAAGCTTTTGTTAAATGTCAGAAAGCTTGCAAGCTTTCCGAGCGTAAAGCCGCCGAAGCCGTTTATGGCAAGAATACCGCCTGCCGCAGCGCACAGTACATAGCTGATATTGCCGATCTGAGCATTGATCGGGCCTAAAAAATTTCCGTATTTGTTGGCATTGTCTGCGCTTACAAAGAGTTCGTTATTCAGACGGTTGAACTGTTCCATGCTTTCAGCTTCGTGTGTAAATACTTTGACTACTTTCTGGCCGTTGATCATTTCCTCAATATAGCCGTTTAGCTTTGCGATGTCATTCTGCTGTGCGACAAAATATTTTGCGCTCAAAGAGCCCGCCTTTTTCGAACTGCAGACAGTGACCGATATCATAAGGAGCGTGAGCGCAGTGAGCGGGATATTCAGGCGCAGCATACTGAAGAAAACGCTGATAATTGTGACGCCGCTCATCAGAAACTGCGGGATGCTCTGGCTGATTAACATGCGAAGCGCGTCGATATCATTGGTGTAGGTGGACATAATATCGCCGTGCGGATGCGTGTCAAAATACCGGATGGGCAGTTCTTCCATATGCGTAAAAACATCATCCCGCAGGCGCTGCAGCGTTCCCTGCGTTACGTTTACCATAATGCGCGTCTGCGCGTAGGCTGCGGCCGCTCCGGTCAGATAAAAGGCGGCAACTTTAAGAACCGCGTCTGCGAGCGGCGTAAAATCAGGCTGTTTCTGCAAAAGGAGAGGAGCGATATAGCTGTCAATCAGTTTTTGGATAAACCAGGTTCCCTGTACCGTTGCAATAACCGAAATGAAAATGCAGATGACAGCGGCGATGCAGGGGACGGCATAGTTTCGGCAGATATAGCCGAGAAGACGCTTTAACAGTTTCCCGGGATGTTTTATTTTGGGCATCGGACCTCTGGCGCCCCGGCCGCCGGGAGGACGCAGCGTTTTTGCGTTTTTTTGTGCCTGTGTCATGAAAGCGCACCTCCTTCGTCGAAATCACCGCTTCCTTTTGTCTGTGATTCGTAGACGTCACGGTAGATTGCATTTGTTTTTAACAGTTCGTCATGGCTGGCAAAGCCGTCTATCTTTCCGTTGTCAAGCACAAGAATGCGGTCAGCATCCTGCACGGAGGCGATGCGCTGTGCAATAATGATTTTTGTGGTCTCCCGAATCTCCTCCATCAGAGCGCGGCGTATTTTTGCGTCGGTTGCCGTATCGACAGCGCTTGTGGAGTCGTCTAAAATCAGGATTTTCGGTTTTTTTAACAGTGCGCGCGCAATGCATAAGCGCTGTTTCTGGCCGCCGGAGACATTTGTTCCTCCCTGTTCTATGTAGGTGTTGTAGCCGTCGGGAAACCGTTCGATAAATTCGTCGGCGCAGGCCAGACGGCAGACATGACGGCATTCTTCGTTGGTCGCATCGCTTTTTCCCCAGCGCAGGTTATCGTAGATTGTTCCCGAAAAAAGCACATTGTTCTGCAGTACGACGGCAACCTCGCTGCGCAGCAGGTCCAGATCAAACCTGCGCACATCGGTACCGCCGACATAGACGGCTCCGTCGGAGACGTCGTATAGGCGGCAGATCAGGTTGACCAGAGAGGATTTTGAGCTGCCTGTACCGCCGATGATGCCGATGGTCTCACCCGATTGAACAGAAAAGCAGATGTCGTCCAGAACAGGTGTCTGTGCATTTTTATTGTAACGAAATGTCACATGGTCAAACCGGATACTTCCGTCGGCAATACGCTGCTCTGGCTGCGCGGGGTTTTTGATATCGCCTGTTTCATTGATCACTTCACAGACACGTCTGGCGCTGGCAATGCTCATCGTAATCATAACAAATACCATAGAGAGCATCATAAGGCTCATCATAATGTTCATACAGTAGGTGAGAAGACTCATCAGTTCTCCGGTTGTCAGCGTGTTTTGCACAATCATTTTTGCGCCGGACCAGCTTAATGCCAGGATACAGCTGTAGACAGCAACCTGCATGGCCGGATTATTCCACGCGAGGATACTCTCGGCTTTTAAAAACATACGGTAAATATTTTTGCTCGCGGCAGTAAATTTCTTTTTTTCGTAGTCTTCGCGTACATAGGCTTTGACAACGCGGATTGCTGAAATGTTTTCCTGCACCGAGGCGTTTAAATCATCGTATCTGGGAAATGCTTCCATAAAATAGCGATGTGCGCGCAGCGTGATCACTGCAAGTACAATTCCAAGCGACAGAACTGCGGCAAGATAAATCAGAGCAAGGCGCGGATTGATCAAAAAAGCCATGCACATGGCCAGGATCAGAGTGGCAGGCGCACGCACACACATGCGCAGTATCATCTGCCAGGCATTCTGCAGATTGGTCACATCTGTTGTAAGACGTGTAATCAGGCCCGCCGTGCTGAATTTATCAATGTTTGAGAATGAAAAAGTCTGGATGTTCTGATACATCGTACTTCTCAGATTGCGTGCAAATCCGGTCGCTGCTCTTGCGCCGAATTTTGCTCCCATAATTCCGCAGAACAGTGAAAAACAGGCGGCTGCGGTCATTAAGGCTCCGATTTTACAGATGTGGCGTAAATTGCCTGTTCCGACTCCGTCGTCAATGATGGAGGCCATCAGATATGGGATCAGCATTTCCATCAACACTTCAAGGCTCATAAAAACAGGCGTTAAGATAGAATCCCGTTTAAATTCTCTGATCTGTGCCCCTAAGGTTTTTAACATAAAATACCTCCATTCCGTTTTTTATTTTGGCCGTACAACTTTCTTCCATATTATATAGTTATACTTTATAATTGGAAATACTGTCAACATGAAATCAGTATCATTTTCATTGATAAAAGAAATACAAAATCTTGTTGTTATATATTGACAAAGATACAAGATATTGTATAATGTTCATTGCGGAACTGTTGTATGTTTGATTGTGCGTCAGTACAGGATACCGTATGGACAGGCGGGAAGCCTCTTTTTTATATGACAGGGATTGAGATCAAAGCCAGCTGAGCAGGGCTTGCCCGTTTTGATCTTTCATAGCAGGAATGGAGGAATAATATGAAGATAATTAAAAGAAGCGGTACGGAAGATGCGTTTGACATCCAGAAAATCGAAGCTGCGATACGCAAGGCAAATGACAGCGTAATTGATTATGAGAGACTTTCCGATTCCCAGATAGAGAAGATTCTGATTAATGTCGAGAAAGCCTGTGCGAATATGAAGCATTCGCCGGGCGTTGAAGAAATACAGGATATGGTAGAGAATCAGATCATGAGCAATAAGGCGTTTACTGTGGCGCGCAATTATATCACATACCGGTATAAGCGCGAGATTATCCGTAAGTCCAATTCAACGGACGAGCAGATCTTAAGTCTCTTAGAGTGCAACAACGAGGAAGTAAAGCAGGAAAATTCAAATAAAAATCCAACTGTCAACAGTGTGCAGCGCGATTATATGGCAGGAGAAGTCAGCAAGGATATCACACGACGCTTTCTGCTGCCGCCGGATATTGTGGAAGCGCATGAAAAGGGGATGATCCATTTTCATGATTCGGACTATTTCGCGCAGCATATGCACAACTGCTGTCTGGTGAATTTAGAAGATATGCTGCAGAACGGGACCGTAATCAGCGAGACAATGATCGACCGGCCCAAAAGTTTTTCGACGGCCTGCAATATCGCGACACAGGCTGTGGCGCAGATTGCAAGTTCACAGTATGGCGGGCAGAGCATCTCGCTGTCCCATCTGGCGCCGTTTGTGCAGGTCAGCCGCGAAAAATTCAGAAAACAGGTCAGAATCGAACTGGAAGCCGCAGGCGTTGAAGCGACCGACGAGCGCGTCAATCAGATTGCGGAGCTGCGCGTCAAAGAAGAAATCAACCGCGGCGTACAGGTGATACAGTACCAGGTGATTACGCTGATGACGACGAACGGGCAGGCTCCGTTTATCACGGTCTTTATGTATCTGGACGAGGTGCCGGAAGGGCAGCTGCGGGACGATCTGGCGGCAGTGATTGAGGAAATGCTTCATCAGCGTATTTTAGGCGTAAAAAATGAAAAGGGCGTCTATATTACGCCCGCTTTTCCAAAATTAATCTATGTTCTGGAGGAGGACAATATCAGGGAGGGCAGCCGGTACTGGTATCTGACGAAGCTCGCTGCGGAATGTACGGCAAAGCGTATGGTTCCGGATTATATCTCCGAAAAGATTATGAAGAAATTAAAGCAGGGCAACTGCTATACCTGTATGGGGTGCCGGTCTTTCCTGACTGTGTACAAAGACGAGGAAGATCAGTTTAAATTTTACGGGAGATTCAATCAGGGCGTCGTCACAATCAACCTTGTGGATGTGGCATGTTCTTCCGGAAAGGATATAGACAAATTCTGGGAGATTTTAGACGAGCGTCTGGATCTTTGCTACAGGGCGCTTTTGATCCGCAACGAACGCCTCAGGGGAACTCCGTCTGATGTGGCGCCGATATTATGGCAGAACGGAGCGCTTGCGCGCTTAAAGAAAGGCGAGACAATCGATAAACTTTTATATAACGGGTATTCTACTATTTCGCTGGGATATGCGGGGCTCTGTGAGTGTACGAGATATATGAAAGGCGTTTCTCACACGGAGCCGGGAGGAACAGAATTTGCGCTTTCTGTGATGCGCTATTTAAACGATGCCTGCGCGCGCTGGAAGCAGAAGCACAACATTGATTTTTCACTTTATGGTACGCCGCTTGAGACGACGACCTATAAATTTGCAAAATGCTTACAGAAGCGGTTTGGCATTATCGAGGGCGTTACCGATAAAAATTATATTACAAACAGCTATCATGTCCACGTGACCGAGGAGATGAATGCATTTGATAAGCTGAAGTTTGAAGCACAGTTCCAGGAATTGTCGCCGGGCGGCGCAATCAGTTATGTCGAGGTACCGAATATGCAGGATAATCTGGAAGCGGTTCTCTCCGTCATGCAGTTTATCTATGACAATATTATGTATGCGGAGTTAAATACAAAGAGCGATTACTGTATGGAATGCGGTTATTCCGGGGAGATTAAAATTGTCAATGACAAACATGGCAAGTTAATCTGGGAATGCCCCAACTGCGGCAACCACGATCAGAATATGATGAGCGTGGCAAGGCGTACCTGCGGATATATCGGTACGCAGTTCTGGAACCAGGGGCGTACCCAGGAAATTAAAGAACGCGTGCTCCATCTGTAAATTCCAAATACACCCGATGCGTTTTGTCAGGCCGCAGCCGGGTGTATTTTCATTTTTTTTTCAGATCTGTTTTGTAAACAAACGGGAGTGTGGTATACTACATACATGAGGCAGCAGACAAATTTCAGAAAAATTCAGAAAAGTAATAGCAGAAGACAGTGGATTGTGCTTATTTATCCGGTTCTTATCTTTTATCTGACCGAAAATTTTACGCATAATCCGTGGGCAGACATACGGCCGTATGCGCAGGCGTTTAATATTTTCCTGTTTGAACTTACGGCTGTCGTGCTGCTCTTTATGACAGGCAGCGTGAAGATTTCGCTTTCCGCATTGGGCGTCGTATCGTTTTTGTATGGACTGATCAATGCTTATGTGCTGCGGTTTCGGTCAGTTCCCCTGGTGCCGTGGGATATTTTTTCGCTGAAAACCGCGGCGAGCGTGGCGGATAATTATGATTTTACGCCGGATGTGAGGATAGCCGTGGTGACAGTACTGTTTGTGCTGTTGTTTGCATCCCTGTGTTTTTTCAAAGGATCCGTCCGGCAGATCCGGCTTACGGTCCGGCTTTTTGGAGCATTTGCAGCGGTTTTGGCACTTGTCGGTTTTTCCTTTCTGCTGCAGAAAGAGGCGTTTCAGAATCGTTACAGGCTTTACAACAAGCGCTTTACCCCGGTTTTTATGGCAAACGCAGACGGGCTTGCCGTGACATTTGTGATGAACCTGCCGTATGTTTTTGTGGAGAAGCCGGAAGGTTATTCTGCAAAAGAGGCAGAGGAGGCGCTTTTGCATCTTGAAGAGCGGGCAAAAGAGACGCAGGAAGATAAGACGACGGACTTTCCCAATATCATCGTTATGATGAATGAGTCATTTGCGGATTTATCGGCGCTTGGCGAATTTCAGACAAGCCGTGATGTCATGCCGTTTCTGCACAGCCTGCAGAAAGGGGCGAAAAACACGGTGACAGGGATGCTTCATGTATCCGTCTGCGGCGGCAACACGCCAAATACGGAATTTGAATTTCTCACCGGCAATACAATGGCGTTTCTTCCGCAGGGAAGTATCCCCTTTCAGCAGTATGTCAAACAGGAACTGCCGTCCCTTGCCTCGCATTTAAAGCAGTTTGGCTATCGGACGGTTGCGATCCACCCGTATCAGTCGTCGGGCTGGGAGCGTGATCGGGTCTATCCGCTGCTTGGATTTGACAGGAGCATTTTTCTGCGGGATTTTTATGGGAAAGAGCGCGTAAGAGAGTATGTCAGCGATCAGGCATGTGTGGAAAAAATCATAGACCTCTATGAGAAAAAGGCAAAAGGGGCGCCATTGTTTCTGTTTAATGTTACGATGCAGAATCACGGGGGATATCAGGAAATTTATCCGAATTTTTCGCCGGATATTACGGCGGAGGGTATGAACAGCGTATCGCTTTCGCAGTATCTGTCGCTTGTCAGTCTATCGGATCAGGCGCTTTCTGACATGATTGACTATTTTGCAGGGCAGAAAGAGAAGACGGTGATTGTTTTTTTCGGCGACCATCAGCCAGGTGACGCTGTGGCGGCGCCGGTGCTTGCGGCGAACGGGATGCGCTGGAATGCGCTTGACGAAGAGCAGATTAAGCTGCGCTATCAGGTGCCCTATGTGATCTGGGCCAATTTTGAGATCGGGGAGCAGACAAATGCAGATCTTTCTGCAAACTATCTGGGGGCGGAAGTGTTAAGGCGCGCCGGCGTCCCACAAAGCGGCTATCAGAAATTTTTGCTGGATTTGGAGGAAACCTGGCCGATTTTATCTGCAGTGAACACAAAACGGACAAACGGGGATGAAAACGTATCATCCGGGAAGCTTTCGGACTATAAAAAACTGCAGTATTATCAGATTTTTGGGAAATGAGGTATCATATGAGAGAAAAGTGGCACAGACTGCCGTTGATTCTGGCCTTTGTTCTGCCGTTATCGCTGTCAGTTCTGATCTGTATCCTGCACGGCATTTATCCGTTTGGGGATTCCTGCCTGCTGCAGATAGATATGTTTCATCAATATTGTCCGTTTTCCATTGAGATGATGGAAAAACTGCAAAACGGCGGCAGTTTCTTTTATTCCTGGAAGCTGGGGCTTGGATCGGATTATATCTCGCATTTTGCCTATTATCTGGCCAGCCCGTTCAACTGGCTTTTGGTCTTTTGCTCCAGAGATTTTATCATAGAGTTTATGTCTGTTTTGATTCTGTTAAAAATCGGATTCTGCGGTCTGACATTTGCCGCTTATCTGCGCCGTCATTATAAATCCAATCATATCCTGATTGCCGTATTCGGAACGGCGTATGCGCTTTCCGGCTATATGGCGGCTTATTCCTGGAATGTGATGTGGCTTGACTGTATTGTGCTGGCGCCTTTGATTATCATGGGATTAGAGCAGCTTGTCAGGGAGGGAAAGCCGGGGCTCTATTACATAACGCTTGCGCTTAGCGTCCTGAGCAATTATTATATTTCTTTTCTGATCTGTATGTTTTTGGTGTTCTGGTTTTTGATTACATGGACTGCCCACAGAGAAACCGGCATACGCGCATTTTTTCGTTTCGCTCTGTATTCTCTGCTTGCGGGCGGCACAGGGGCGGTGTTTCTCTTTCCGGAGGCAGTTATTTTAGGGTACAGCGGCTCGCAGGGGATTTCGTTTCCGGAACAGGTGAAATGGTATTTTAACCTGATCGACCAGGGCGCGCGCCATGCGTTTATGACGGACATCTATACAGGGACGTCCCATTGGCCGAATCTATACTGCGGCGTTTTTGTTTTTTGTTTTGTGATACTTTATGCGCTGAACGGGAAGATTAAATTAAAGGAGAGAATTTTAAAACTTTTTCTGGCGGTTTTCTTTTTTGTGAGTTTTGCAAATAATATACTGGATTTTATCTGGCATGGATTTCATTTTCCGGATTCGCTGCCGGGCAGACAGTCGTTTTTATATATTTTTCTGCTCCTGACGCTCTCCTTTGAGGCAATCCTGTTGATCCGTGAAAATAAACTGTGGCATTTTGCCCTGGCGGCTGTGTTAAATGCTGTATTTTGGGCGATTGCGTACAAAAGAGCGGATTTTGAACAGGTATCCGGGGCCGCATTTTTATTTACGGCGGTTTTTTTGACCGGATATCTGATTTTCAGTGTGCTGCTGCACTTTCAGGTAAAAAAGATCAATTATATATGGATTGGCTGCGTATGTGTTCTGGCTCTTACAGAAATCACACTGAATTTTCACAAAACCGGATTTGTCCCGGTATACCGGCCGACTTATGTGGCGCGTATGGCGGACTATGATGCGCTTGTCTCGTATGCAAAAGAGGACAATGATTCTGACGGGGGAGGTTTTTACCGTATTGAGGAGCTGGAACGCAAGACGAAGAATGACGCTTCGCTGTACGGATATCCATCCGCAACCTTATTCTCGTCGCTGATGAATATCGAGGTAAGCCATTTCTACCAGAAAGTCGGCATGGAGGGCGGAAAAAATTATTACTGTTACAACGGACAGACGCCGCTTTTCTCGGCAATGCTTTCTGTGAAATATATCCTCGCGGACAACGGGCTTGAGGAGAGCCCGATCTGTGAATACCTTACTTCGTCCGGCGACAGTTACCTCTATAAAAACAAATACAGCCTGCCGCTTGGCTTTATGATGGATGAAGATGTGCTGGAAGAGTGGCAGTTTTTGGATATGGAGCAGATCGAAGCGCAGAATGCGCTGGCAAAACTGCTCGGCGCTAAAGAAGATCTGCTCACGCAGGTATCTTCGGTGTCTGTGGAGGGCGAGACGACAGTCCACGCCACGGAGGACGGATATCTGTACGCAAGATATGACGCGACAGGAATCGAGAAGCTGACTCTTGAGACAAGCGGCGGCAGGACAAGAGATTATACGCATGTATCTCACAAATATACGCTGGATCTTGGCTACAATTATGCCGGGAGCACCCTTTGGGTACGCAATGATAAAAACGAAAATTTAAGACTGACTGTTTACCGTCTGAATGAGGAGGCGCTAAAGCAGGCATACGAGGCTTTAAACGGGCAGACAATGAAACTGACCTCGTTCTCCGATACAAAAATCGAGGGGACGATACAGGTGCAAAAAGAGGGCAGGCTTATTTTTTCCGTGCCATATGAGGAGGGATGGTCGATTTATGTGGACGGGGAAGATATGACAGATTGCGCGGAAGGATTTGAGGGCGCGCTTTACAGTCTGTATCTGGACCCCGGGGATTATGAGATCTGTTTAAAATACCGTACCCCAAAACTTTTGACGGGCGCGATTGTCACCGCGTTTTGTATCGCGGCGTTTGTCCTGCTTCAGATCCGCAGGAGAAGAAAGGCTACTGTGAACTCTGTTTGAAACATTTCAGCCTGCAACTGCGCACTTGCTGCGCAGTTAGCAGCCAGCAGTGCCAAACAGCCGGGAATCCGCTCCTTTGCCGCAGGCAAATTTTAAATGGAGCGGATATTCTGTAACAGTGAAGCCGAAAGCTGAACTGTGAACACTGTTTACAGTAAGGAAGAAAGCGGACATTGAAATTTGTGGGAGATTGTGGTAAAGTATAGGATAAAATGTGAAGAATCAGAAGAACGATCAAAAGAACTGGTTGAAAGGATCACATCGGAATGGAGGGACAGCATATGTCAGGAAAAGAAATTGAAGTATATGGCAGTCATACAGAACATATCAAATTTCATCCGTATGAGCACCATGCAAAGTATTATGAGACGGACCAGATGGGGATTATCCATCATTCCAATTATATCAGATGGATGGAAGAGGCGCGTATGGATCTGATGGACCAGATGGGGCTTTCCTACAAGGCGATGGAGACAATGGAAATTATAAGCCCTGTGCTCTCAGTTGCCTGCGAGTATCACAGTATGGTACATTTTGACGACACGGTTGTAATTGAGACAAAAATGTTAAAATACACCGGTATCCGCATGGAAGTGGAGTATCGTATGACAGATAAAAAGACAGGCGAGCTGCGTGCGACAGGGAAGAGTTCCCACTGCTTTTTAAATCGTTCAGGCAGGCCGATCTCACTGAAACGCTCATATCCGGAGCTTGACACAAAGTTTTTTGAATATGCAAACAATGAGCAGGCTATGGACTGACGGAAAGGTATGGTTGCTGCTATGTCAATCAGGGAAAGGCTTTTTGCGCTCAGAAAAGAGATGGAGCGTCGCCGTATTGATATCTATCTGGTACCGACGGCTGATTTTCACGAGTCGGAATATGTCGGACCGTATTTTAAAGCGCGCGAATATATCACGGGATTTACCGGTTCTGCCGGCACGGCCGTTATTTTTAAGGAAGAGGCGGGGCTGTTTACGGACGGGCGCTATTTCCTGCAGGCGAAAGAGGAACTGTCGGGCAGCGGTATTAAGCTCTACCGCAGCGGGGAAGAAAACGTTCCGGGAATAGAAGAACTGATCGAAGAAAAGCTGCCAAAGGGAGGCTGTCTTGGCTTTGACGGCAGGGTAGTGAATGCCACATGGGGCAGAAAGTTAAAAAAGGCCGTGGAAAAAAGGGGCGGAAGTCTCTGGACAGAGGAAGATCTGGTCGGAATCGTCTGGAAAGACCGGCCGGCGCTTTCCGCAGAGCCGGCATACCTGCTGGAAGAACAGTATACGGGCGAGAGTACGGACAGTAAGTTAAAACGGCTGCGTGAGGAAATGAAGCGGAGAGAAGCGGATGTGCATATCCTGACTTCGCTCTGTGATATCGCATGGCTGTTAAACATACGCGGCAGTGATATCAAATGCGTCCCGGTCGTGCTTTCCTGTCTGATGATCCGGCAGGACGCCTGCGACTGGTTTGTGCAGGAACAAATACTGGATGAAACGATGCGGACTTATCTGGCAAGACATCAGATTACCATAAAACCGTATGGGGCGATTCATACGGAAGCGGCAGAAATCAGTGAGACCGAATGCGTTTTGCTCGATGCGCATTCGGTCAGTTACAGTATTATGCAGCGTATTCCAAAAGGTGTCAGAATTGTGGAGGCAAAAAATCCGACCGTCCGGATGAAAGCCGTCAAAAATTCGACAGAGATCGCGAATACGAAACAGGCCCATCTCTGCGATGCCATTGCAGTGACGAAATTTATTTACTGGCTGAAAACCAATATCGGTAAAAAAGCGATCACGGAGTGTTCTGCGATCGCCTGTCTGGAGGAGCTGCGCAGAGAACAGAACGGATATATCGGGCCGTCTTTTGACACCATATGCGCGTACGGCGAACATGCGGCGAAAATGCATTATGCTGCTGATCCCAAGGCGGATACCCCGCTTTTAAAGGAGGGCTTTTTGCTGGTAGATTCGGGGGGCCATTATCTGACAGGGACAACGGATATTACAAGGACAATTGTTCTTGGGCCGCTGACACAGCAGATGAAAGAGCATTACACAGCAGTCTGCCGGGCAAATTTAAATCTTGCATACGCAGAATTTTTATATGGCGCAAGCGGTATCAGTCTTGATATTCTGGCAAGGGAACCGCTCTGGGAGCTTGGCATGGACTATAAATGCGGGACGGGCCATGGTGTGGGTCATATCTTAAATGTGCATGAGGGCCCGAATGCATTTCGGTATAAAATCAATCCGGATTCGCCGGATGCCGCTGTCTTAGAGGCGGGTATGATCACAACAGATGAGCCCGGCGTTTACCGCGAGGGCCTTTATGGAATCCGCATAGAAAATGAACTGCTCTGTAAGAAAGCGCAAAAAAACGAGAACGGGCAGTTTATGGAATTTGAAATTATCACTTATGTCCCGATTGATCTGGACGCCATATTGCCGGAACAGATGAACGAGAAAGAGCGGCGCAGGCTCAATGAGTACCACCGTGTTGTCTATGAAAAACTGGCTGATTTCCTGGACGAAGACGAGCGAACGTGGCTTAGGGGCTGCACGAGGGAGATCTGAATGGAACTGACTGGGAGGAAGATATGAACGGAAAGCTGGTATTGATTGACGGGCACAGTATATTAAACAGGGCTTTTTTTGGGATTCCCGATCTTACAAATTCCGAGGGGCTTCATACAAACGCAGTGTATGGTTTTTTAAATATTATGTTTAAGATCCTGGAAGAGGAAAAGCCGAATTTTCTGACGGTGGCGTTTGATGTTTCGGAGCCCACATTCCGCCATAAAATGTTTGAAGGATATAAGGGAACAAGAAAACCGATGGCGGACGAGCTTCGGGAACAGGTACCGTTAATCAAAGAGATGCTCCATGCGATGGGAGTGACGACAATTGAAAAGGGCGGGTACGAGGCGGACGATCTTGTCGGTACGGCGGCAAAGTATGCCGAGGAGCAGGGACTTACCGTTTCGGTTGTGTCGGGCGACCGGGACCTGCTGCAGCTTGCGACGGATAAAATAAAAATCCGGATTCCAAAGACAAAGAAAAACGGTACGGAGATCGAGGACTACAATGAAAAAGAAGTGATTGAAAAATATCAGGTAACGCCGCTGGCTTTTATTGATGTAAAAGCGCTGATGGGCGATACTTCAGACAATATTCCGGGTGTTCCGGGGATTGGCGAGAAGACGGCGACAGCGCTGATTGCACAATATGGCAGCATCGAGAACGCATATGCGCATGTCGATGAAATTCGTCCGCCGCGCGCAAGCAAAAATTTAAAAGAACACTATGATATGGCTGTGATGAGCAAGACGCTTGCGACGATTGAGATTCATGCAGAGTTTGACTATGATTTAGAGGGAGCGGCATTAAACGATATTACTGATTTATATACAGAAGAGGCGTTTCTTTTGTGCAGGCGGCTGGAATTTAAAAATTTCCTTGGACGTTTTCATATGGATGCGCCAAAGAGCGATGTTTCATCTTATTTTAAGACGGTTGATACATTAAAAGATGCAAAAAAAGCAATAGAAAAGATGAGGGGAAAAGACTGCGGTTTTTTTATTGTGCCATCCAAAGCCGGAGAAAACGCGTTTGTGGAAGAGGACGGACAGCTCAGTTTATTTGAAAATAAGAAAGAGTCCGCGGATTTTCTTGGCATTGCAATTGCATATGGCGGGCAGGAGATTTTTTTTGTGCCGGTCAGCGAAAAAATTGGGGCAGAGGAACTGCTGCAGCTGTTTTTGGAGAGCGGGGCGTCTTCGTATGCGACGCTGGGCCTTAAAACACAGCTTCCGCTGCTTGGCATGGTGGAAAAGAGCAGCAGAGGAACCATTGGCTTACAGAATACTTTTGACGCGATCATCGCTGCCTATCTGTTAAATCCGAATAAAAATGAATATCCGTATGAGGATATCGCGAAAGATTATCTAAGCCTTATGATTCCGTCAAAAAAAGACCTGTTTGAGAAAAAGGATTTTGATCAGGCTTTGCGGGAGCTTCCGGAAGAATTTCTGCTCTGCGTCTGTTATATGGCATATGTCGCGTATGCGGCGAGGAAGCCGCTTTTGGAACAGCTTGCGGCGGCCGGGATGGACCGTCTGTTTTATGAGATCGAGATGCCGCTTGTCTACACGCTCTGCGATATGGAACACGAGGGAATTATTGTCAGCGGGTCCGCATTAAAGGAATATGGGGATCAGCTTCTGGTGCGTATCCGCGAGCTGGAGGATACAATTTATGAAGAAGCAGGCGAAACGTTTAATATCAATTCGCCAAAGCAGCTGGGACCGATTTTGTTTGAAACGTTAAAAATTCCGGGCGGGAAAAAGACAAAGACCGGGTATTCCACGGCTGCGGACATTTTGGAACCGCTGGCGCCGGACTATAAAATTGTCGCGGATATCCTGGAATACCGGCAGCTGACCAAATTAAAATCCACCTATGCGGACGGTCTGACTTCCTGCATCGGGCAGGACGGGCGTATCCATACGTCATTTCACCAGACAATTACGGCAACCGGGCGTCTTAGCAGTACGGAACCAAATCTCCAGAATATCCCGATGCGCATTGAGCTTGGCCGTCTGATTCGAAAGGCTTTTTTGCCAAAAGAGGGGTTTGTATTTGTGGATGCGGATTATTCCCAGATCGAGCTGCGTGTTTTAGCGCACCTCTCCGGGGACGAAAAGCTGATCGACGCATACCGGCAGGCACAGGATATCCATCGGATTACGGCCTCACAGGTATTTCACATTCCGTTTGAGGAAGTGACTTCCCTGCAGCGGCGCAATGCGAAAGCCGTCAATTTCGGGATTGTCTACGGCATCAGCTCCTTTGGGTTAAGTCAGGATCTCAGTATCAGCAAGAAAGAGGCGGCTGATTATATTGAGCGTTATTTTGAGACCTATCCGAAGATAAAAAGTTTTCTTGACGGAATTGTAAAAGAAGCGAAAGAAAAAGGGTATGTGACGACGATGTTCGGCAGGAGGCGTCAGATTCCGGAGCTCTTTTCCAGCAATTATATGCAGCGGTCGTTTGGAGAGCGCATCGCAATGAACTCGCCGATTCAGGGTACGGCTGCGGATATTATTAAAATTGCGATGATTCGCGTCCATGACAGGCTGTTAAAAGAAAACTTAAAGTCGCGCCTGATTCTTACGGTTCATGATGAACTGCTGGTAGAGACTGCGAGAGAGGAACAGCGGCAGGTGGAGCGAATCCTTGCCGAAGAGATGCAGGGAGCCGCTGATTTGGCGGTAACACTTGAAATTGATATGCATAGCGGGGAAAACTGGTATGAAGCCAAATAATGGGTGGGATGGTCAAATGAAATTTATCGGGATTACCGGAGGCGTCGGAGCCGGAAAAACAGAAATTTTATCTTATATGTCGAAAATGCCCGGAGTGCGCGTAATGCAGGCCGACGAGATTGCGCGCCAGCTGATGGAGCCGGGGACGGAGTGCTATGAAAAGCTGGCGGAGGTATTTGGCAATGACGGTATTTTTAAAAAGGACGGCGCTATCGACAAAGCGGCGCTCTCAGCGGTAATCTTTTCTTCCGACAGGAAGCGAAAGGCGCTGAATGCGATTGTGCATCCTGCCGTCAAAGAGTATGTGAAAAAAGAAGTTTACTGGGAGCGCAGGGCCGGGCGGATTACGCTGCTGGTGTTAGAAGCTGCGCTGTTAATTGAAGAACATTACGATGAAATCTGCGACGAGCTGTGGTATATTTTTGCATCAGAAAAAGTGCGTAAAAAACGACTGCTTGCATCCAGAGGCTATTCGGAGGAGAAGATACAGCAGATTTTTAAAAGTCAGCTTTCGGAGTCGGAATATCGCGCACATGCGGATGCAGTGATTGATAACGATGGATCTATTGAGGACTGTTATGCGCAGATCGAAAATCTTTTCATACAAAAAGGAGTTGGGATACAGCAAATGAGTGAGCAGAAAATATATGAGGAACCGCTGGTATTCGGTTTGGATATCGGAACCCGCAATGTTGTCGGTACTGTCGGCTACAGGGCAGAGGGAGAATTTATCGTTGTAGCGCAGTGTGTGATGGAACATGAGACGCGCGCCATGCTGGACGGGCAGATTCATGATATCGGACGTGTCGGCAATACGATTCGAAAGATCAGAGAACGGCTGGAGAGCCAGATCGGTATGGAACTGACGGAAGTCTGTATTGCGGCTGCCGGTCGTGTATTGAAAACTGTCACAACCAATATTGCGCATACGTTTTCGGAGGAGACGGTCGTTACGGGCGAAGATGTTCATACGCTTGATCTGATGGGGATTGAGAAAGCGCAGGAGCTTTTAAAAGATTACAATGATACCAGATATAAATTTTACTGTGTGGGTTATTCGGTCATGCGTTATTTTATCAATGACGAGCCGTTTTCCAATCTGGAATCTCATAAGGCCGATAAAATCAGCGAAGATATCATTGCAACGTTTCTGCCGGAAGATGTTGTGGACGGTCTTTATGCGGCGGTAGGACTTGCAGGGCTTTCCGTTGCGAATCTGACACTTGAGCCGATAGCGGCAATCAATGTCGCAATACCTGAAACATACCGTATGTTAAATATTGCGCTTGTGGATATTGGCGCCGGTACTTCCGATATCTGTATCACCAAAGACGGCAGTATTATCGCCTATGGCATGATCCCGCTGGCCGGGGATGAGCTGACGGAGCTGATTGTGCAGAACTATCTTGTGGATTTTAAAACAGCGGAGCATATCAAGCTCTCAAGCGGTACGGAGGATGAGATCACATATAAAGATATTATGCTGATTGAGCACACGATTCCTGCTTCTGATGTCTGGGATCTGATTGAACCAATCGTGGACAGAATGACGACGGATGTAGCGGACAAAATCAAGGAGTTAAATGGCGGACAGACCGTCAGCGCAACATTTATTGTAGGAGGCGGCGGTAAAATTCACGGTTATACGGAGCTGCTTGCAAAAAAACTGGATCTTCCGCAGGAGCGTGTGGCCCTGCGCGGGGAGGAGGTGCTGCAGGAGGTTATTTTTGAACAGGACGACATCAGAAAAGACCCTCTTTTGGTTACACCGATCGGCATCTGTCTGAATTATTATGATCAGAGAAATAATTTTATCATGGTACGTTTTAACGGGGAGCGCGTTAAAATGTATAATAACAGCAGGCTTACCATAGTGGACGCCGCGCTTGCAGCAGACTTTCCAAATGAGGATCTTTTTCCGAAACGCGGGAAAGAACTGCAGTTTGTGGTAAACGGCGTACTTCGTATTGTGCGCGGAAATCCGGGGGAGTCCGCGGTTGTCTTTATGAATGACAGGCCGGCAAATATTAATACGCCGTTAGAGCCAAACAGCGATATTATTATAGAGCCTTCTACGCAGGGAGAGGACGCGCAGTGTACGTTAGAGCAGCTGGATGAGTATGGAGAGACGACCGTTGTCTTTGTTGTAAACGGCAGAATTATCCGCTGTCCGCGTCTTCTTGAGGTCAACGGCAGCCTGGAGCTTCCGTCCTATCTGATTCAGGAGGACGACCGGATTGATACCAGGGGATTTTATACGGTCGGACAGCTGGCGCAGTTTATGGATGTGGAAATTGATATGGATCATGAGATTCTTGTCAACAACAGAGTGGCAAATCTGGATACACTGATCTATGAAAACTTTACGATCGAGTGGGTTGTGCTTTCCTATGGCGCTGCAGATGTACCGTCAGAACCGATTCCGGATGAACATGTAAGAACTGCGGAAGCGTTCAGACAGCAGGCAAACGCACAGAGCCAGATACGCAGGGGACCATGGGGAGAGGATACGCCGGCGCTGCGGCAGGATAAGTCACCGGCTGTTTCGGAGAGACAGCCGGTGCAGGAAGCTAAGAATCGGGGAGGATCCGACGCGGCATGGGGCGCTGCGGCGCGGTATGGACAAATGTCTCAGTCCATGTCGGAAATTACACCCGGCGGCAAAGGAGATTCCGTTTTAGAGCAGCCAGGAAATGTGTTAAGGCCGGGAGCCGTTGTTGAGTCGCTTACGCAGCAGGCGCCGGAAACGGGACGTATGCCGCTTTCAGAGCAGGCGCCGGAATCCGGGGATGCGGGCGTTTCCGGGGAAACGGGACGCGCAGAGAATGGATCTGTAACAGAGAAGCTTTTGAACGCAGAGCCGGAGTCTGCGTCTGTAGCACTGTCGCAGGAGAGGTCTGTGACAGTAAAAACGACGGCGTCGGAGCAGATGTCTGAAATTCGGAATATACCGACATCGGAGCAGATTGCAGACGT
Organism: uncultured Roseburia sp.; assembly: GCA_947088675.1. Classification (GTDB taxonomy): domain Bacteria; phylum Bacillota; class Clostridia; order Lachnospirales; family Lachnospiraceae; genus Roseburia. Next base: position 3,177 of record CAMUHN010000015.1, on the reverse strand, counting down.
AAAAGAAACCGATGTAAAACAGAATACTTCGGGGTCGGAAACCGAATTGACAGGAGGGTCTTTGGATCAGTCAGAGCCGGCGGATACAGAACGCAGAACATCCAGAAAGCAGTATACATTCCGTGGGCTGGGCGAGGAAGAGATAAAACAGGACAAAGAGCCGCAGACCAGACGGCAGGAAGAGAAAACATCGCCGTCTGCGCCCGGGCAGGCGTTGGCCGCATCACAGCAGCAAATATCTGGCGGGCCTTTGGGCGGAAATTATACCACAAGAATACAGGAGAGCGCGAAAGAAATTTTCGGTTCTGGCAGTCTTGGTATGACGAAAGAATTGCTTGTCTATGTCAATGACGTTCCGGTTACAATGACAGGAAAGAAAAAATATATTTTTGTCGATATTTTCAATTATTATGATTTTGACCTGACCGCGTCAAACGGCAGGCAGGTAATTACGACAGTGAACGGGGAAAATGCGAAATATACAGAAGAGTTAAATCACGGCGATCAGATTGTACTTGCCTGGAAAGAGGCATAAGAAATGGAATTGTACAGCATAGCAAGCGGCAGCAGCGGGAACTGTATCTGTGTCGGCGCCAGCCGCTGCCATCTTCTGGTCGATGCAGGAATCAGTGGCAAACGTATCGAGGAGGGGCTTTTTGCACTCGGTTTAAAACCGGAGGAGTTAAACGGAATACTGGTTACGCATGAACATGCGGACCATATCGGCGGCCTTGGCGTAATGGCGAGACGCTATGGGCTTCCGATGTATGCAACGGCAGGTACCATACAGGCTGTTTTAAATACAAAATCCGTTGGAAAAATAGACGGGTCGCTGTTTCATGAAGTGAATCCGGGGTATGAATTTCAGATAGACGATCTTCTGGTGGAACCGATTGAGATCTCACATGACGCCGCACAGCCTGTGGCTTACAAATTTAAGAGTCATGGAAAATCAGCTGCAGTTATTACAGACCTTGGCACTTATGACGAAAAAATCATCGGCAAGCTGCAAAATCTGGATGCGATACTTCTGGAGGCCAACCATGACGTACATATGCTGCAGGCGGGGCGATATCCATATCCGTTGAAAAAACGTATTCTGGGGGACAGAGGGCATCTCTCCAACGAACTGTGCGGCCGTCTGCTGGGGGAAATTCTGCACGATGGTTTCCAGAACATACTGCTCGGTCATTTGAGTAAGGAAAACAATTATCCGGCGCTCGCCTACGAGGCGGTCAGGCTGGAAGTAACAATGGGGGATAACCCTTACCGCGGAACGGATTTTCCGATTACAATTGCGAAACGGGACGAACCGTCGGAAGTCATTTATATTCGATAAAAAAATAAACAAGCTGCAGATTTTTGCGGCGGAACGGAGGCATGATGAACGAAACAGCAGACAGGGCGGTGATTACTGTAGTCGGAAAAGATACGGTGGGAATTATCGCAAAGGTTTGTACGTATCTTTCGGAAAATGAGATCAATGTTCTGGACATTTCCCAGACAATCGTTTCCGGATTTTTTAATATGATGATGATCGTAGATATGAAAAAACGAAAACAGTCTTTCTCAGATTGTCAGCGTGGGCTGGACCGGATCGGGGAGGAGATCGGTGTGTCGATCAAATGCCAGCGGGAAGAAATCTTTGAAATGATGCATCGGATTTGACAGGAGGATTCATGATTAATCTATGGGAAGTAAACGAGACAAATAAGATGGTGGAACAGGAAAATCTCGATGTGCGTACCATCACAATCGGCATCAGCCTGCTGGAATGTGCGGATTCCGACTTAACGCGATTAAAAGAAAATATTTATCGGCGCATTACTACCGTTGCAAAGGATCTCGCTGCTGCGGCGGAAAAGATAGAAAATGAGTATGGGATTCCGATTGTAAATAAAAGGATTTCCGTGACACCTGTTACCCTGGTGGGAGCGGCCGCCTGCAGGAGCAAAGAAGATTTTGCTTCCATTGCAGTAACGCTTGACCGGGCGGCAGAGGCCGTCGGCGCAAATTTAATCGGCGGTTATTCGGCGCTTGTGTCAAAGGGAATGACAGGAGCGGACGAGATGCTGATACGTTCCATTCCGGAAGCGCTTTCTGATACAAAGCGCGTCTGTAGCTCGGTCAACCTGGCGTCGACGAAGACAGGCATTAATATGGATGCCGTAAAACTGATGGGTGAAATTCTCTTAGAGGTGGCAGAGCGCTCCAAAGACAGGGACTGTGCAGACTGTATGAAGCTCGTCGTATTCTGCAATGCGCCCGATGACAATCCGTTTATGGCGGGCGCTTTCCACGGAGTGACAGAGGCGGACGCTGTGATCAATGTCGGCGTAAGCGGGCCAGGTGTTGTGAAGAAAGCGTTAGAGAGCGTGCGCGGAGAAAATTTCGAGGTGCTGTGCGAGACAATTAAAAAGACAGCATTTAAAGTAACAAGAGTGGGTCAGACAGTTGCCAGAGAGGCATCAAAACTGCTTGGCATACCGTTTGGCATTGTAGACCTTTCGCTTGCCCCAACGCCGGCAGTCGGCGACAGTGTCGCGGATATTCTCTGTGAAATCGGACTCGAGTATGCGGGTGCGCCGGGGACAACGGCCGCCCTTGCGCTGCTGAATGATCAGGTGAAAAAAGGCGGTGTGATGGCATCCTCTTATGTCGGCGGCTTAAGCGGCGCATTTATACCGGTCAGCGAGGATCAGGGTATGATTGACGCGGTGCAGGCCGGGGCTGTTACAATAGAGAAACTGGAGGCCATGACCTGCGTCTGCTCGGTCGGTCTTGATATGATTGCGATACCGGGCGATACAAAGGCAACCACGATTTCCGGTATCATTGCAGACGAAATGGCTCTTGGGATGGTAAACCAGAAGACGACAGCCGCAAGGCTGATCCCGGTCATTGGCAAGGGTGTCGGAGAAACCGTCGAATTTGGAGGACTGTTCGGCTATGCTCCGATTATGCCGGTCAATCCATTTTCCTGCGACGCTTTTATCAACCGCGGTGGAAGGATACCGGCTCCGATCCACAGTTTTAAAAACTGAAAGAAAAACAAAAATAATTATCAAAAAGTATACGGGAAAGGGGTTGACAAAAAGTTTGGAAAAAACACATAATTTATTGAGCAGAGCAGAGCAGAGCAGAGCAGAGCAGAGCAGAGCAGAGCAGAGCAGAGCA
>CAMUHN010000014.1 GCA_947088675.1 uncultured Roseburia sp. | reverse complement strand
GAGAAAAGTCTGCCAAAGATTGCGTTCGTCCGGAAAAACGAGGGATTTATGGATGCTTCGCAGGTACAGTATGTCGCGCGTACCGGTAACTTTATTGCGCACGGCCATCCGTATACGGGAACATTAAAGATATTAAAGGTAATACTCGGCTATGATTATCTCTGGAACAATGTACGTGTGAAAGGCGGCGCATATGGATGTATGAACGGATATATGAGAAACGGGGACACCTATTTTGTCTCTTACCGCGACCCGAACCTCTCAAAGACCAATCAGGTGTTTGACAAAATACCGGAATATGTGGGACAATTTGATGCAGATGAGCGTGAGATGACAAAATATATCATCGGGACGATAAGCGATCTGGACGCGCCTCTGACGCCTGCGACAAAGGGAATCCGCTCGTTAAGCGCTTATCTTTCCGGAATTACGTCTGAGGATTTGCAGAGAGAGAGAGACGAAGTCATCGGTGCGTCGCCGGAAAAAATACGCGAATTAAAACCGCTGCTGTATAGCGTACTTGAGGAAAACAATCTTTGTGTGATCGGAAATGAGGATATATTAAAGCGTGAAAAAGAAATGTTTCTGGAATTAAAAGAATTATAAAAGAGGTTATGAAAATGAACGAGGCGATAAAATCCGGATTTGCAACGATTATCGGAAGGCCGAATGTCGGAAAATCCACATTGATGAATCATTTGATCGGACAGAAGATTGCAATCACATCCAAAAAACCGCAGACGACAAGAAACCGTATTCAGACAGTGTATACGGATCGCGCGCGCGGGCAGATCGTATTTTTGGATACGCCGGGAATCCATAAGGCGAAAAATAAACTTGGAGAATATATGGTAAATGTTGCGGAACGCACATTGTCGGAAGTCGATGTGATTCTCTGGCTGGTGGAGCCGTCGAATTTTGTTGGAGCCGGGGAAAAGCATATTGTTGAGAAACTGCAGAAAGTCAGTACACCCGTAATTTTAATTATCAATAAAGTCGATACGGCAGAACGCGATAAGATTCTGGAATTTATAGATACCTACCGCAGAATCTATGATTTTGCGGAGATCATTCCGGCATCCGCGCTGCGCGGCGAGAACCTTGATACCGTACTGGATATGATTTTTAAATATCTGCCGTACGGGCCGATGTTTTATGACGAGGATACCGTCACAGATCAGCCGCAGCGCGCAATCGCTGCGGAGATTATCCGGGAGAAAGCGCTGCATGCGCTTGACGATGAGGTGCCTCATGGAATTGCGGTTCATATAGACCGGATGAAAGAGCGAAGAGACGCGGCGATTACAGATATTGAGGCCACAATTGTCTGCGAGAGGGATTCGCATAAGGGGATCGTAATCGGAAAAGGGGGGGCAATGTTAAAAAAGATCGGCACGAACGCCCGCTATGAAATGGAACAGCTTCTTGAAACGAAAGTGAACTTAAAGCTTTGGGTGAAAGTCAGAAAAGACTGGCGGGACAGCGATTCCATGATGAAAAATTTTGGTTACGATAAGAAGAATATTTAAGTTCCTGTTGCAGTGCATCTTCCGGTATTGGATGAGACTCCCAGATTTTTTCCAGTATAAAAAAATGATACAGGCGCATCCTAACTGTAAACAACTTGGAGGTTTATCGACAGGGAGGGTGCATATATGGAGGAAGCCTGGGAAGAATTTGAAGTTTCAGGAAGAGTAACAGATTATCTGCATTTTTGTGCAGTCAGGAAAGAGCAGGAAGATAAGCCCGATGGGACAGAATGTAGAAATGACGGCAATTGTTTTAAATGTAATGCCAGTTGGCGAGAATGACAAAAGAATTACATTGCTTACGAGAGAGCAGGGGAAAGTTACAGCGTTTGCGAAAGGGGCCAGGCGTCCGAACAGTCCGCTTTTAGCTGCGACAAATCCCTTTTCTTTCGGAGTATTTGAGATGTACGAGGGAAGAAATTCCTACACGGTGATCAAAGCTTCTATATCCAATTATTTTCGGGAACTTTCCGCGGACTATCTGGCGGCATGCTACGGTTTTTATTTTCTTGAGACAGCCGATTATTACTGTCAGGAAAATAATGACGAACGCGAAATGTTACGGCTTTTGTATCAGTCCCTTCGCGCATTGACAAAAGAGACGCTGGATAATCGGCTGGTACGTGTCTGTTTTGAGTTAAAGACGATGGCGGTCAACGGGGAAGCGCCGAATGTGTTTGCCTGCGTCGGATGCGGCAGAAAAGACGCGCTTTATGCGTTTGCAGTCAGGCGTGGGGGAATGCTCTGTGCCGAATGTGCAAAAGCCGAACCGGATGCAAAAAATAATCTGGAAGATTCCGTAATTTACACAATGCAGTACATAATTTCCGCAGCAATTGAAAAACTATATACGTTTGCAGTAAGTCCTTCTGTGTTGGCGGCGCTTAAGAAAATATTAAGGGAATACCGCATGATTTATCACCCGCATCCGTTTCAATCGTTAAAGATCCTGGAGGAGATGGAGCGCGAAAGCCTGGAATCCGGTGTGGACTGTGGTACCGGAACAGAAATTCAGGGGAAGAACATGTGATTGTCTGCTTTACATCGGGGACTTAAAATAGTATAATAGCAAAGGCTGATTTAGATCAAGGGGGAATAGCTATGAAGAGAAGACTTTGTATTGCAATCTGTATTTTATTTGGCGCGGGGATTTTGTCCGGCTGCGGCACGAAGCTTTCGGGCGATGAGAGCGTTGTCTATGTGGATAAGAAAGGCGCGATTACAACGCTGGATGTTGATGTGTTTGATCAGGGATATTATTCGGAAGAGGAATTTAAAAAAGATATGGAGGACTTTGTCTCGTCCTACAACGAAGAACACGGGAAAAATGCGGTGAAAGTGGAGGATTTTTCTGTGGAAGACCAGAAAGTCAGACTTCAGATGAAATATCAGACGGCTGAGGATTACCGCAACACGATCGGAATTGAGATGTATCAGGGAAAAGTTGTCAATGCACTGGCCGAAGGATATGGATTTGATGTGGAATTTTCGGCGGTAGAAGACGGCAAAGTAACAGGCAGCGCGCAGAAAACAGATTTTTACGGCGAGGGCGATTTAAAAACCGTGATTATAAAGGCAAATACAAATGTGAAAGTGGAGGGAGAAATCTGCTATGTCTCAACGGATCATGTCGAGGTGACAGGAACGGACAGCGTGACGATCGGCGCCGACAGTGACTCCCTGGAGACAGAGATATACACTTATATTGTATATAAATGATGTAATACTTACGGCATATATCATAGGCCGAAAGTATCTGTACAAATCTTAAGAAAGGCGAGGAAAAAGGAATGGAAAAATCAATGGATAAGATTGTGGCACTGGCAAAGTCGAGAGGATTTATCTATCCGGGTTCCGAAATTTACGGCGGTCTGGCGAATACATGGGATTACGGAAATCTTGGCGTGGAGCTTAAAAATAATGTAAAGAGGGCATGGTGGCAGAAATTTATTCAGGAGAATCCCTATAATGTCGGCGTAGACTGTGCCATTTTAATGAATCCCCAGACCTGGGTCGCATCCGGCCATCTGGGCGGATTTTCCGATCCGCTGATGGACTGTAAAGAATGTCATGAGCGTTTTCGGGCGGACAAAATTATTGAGGATTTTGCCGCGGAACATGATATTGCGATGCAGGGATCGGCGGATGCGATGAGCCAGGAGGAGATGGTTCGGTTTATTGAGGATCACAACGTGCCGTGCCCGACCTGCGGAAAACATAATTTTACCGATATCAGGCAGTTTAACCTGATGTTTAAGACCTTTCAGGGTGTGACGGAGGATGCGAAGAATACGGTTTACCTTCGCCCGGAGACGGCGCAGGGTATCTTTGTAAACTTTAAGAATGTGCAGCGCACTTCACGCAAAAAGATTCCGTTTGGAATCGGGCAGATCGGAAAATCATTTCGAAATGAAATTACGCCGGGTAATTTTACGTTCCGCACGCGTGAGTTTGAGCAGATGGAACTTGAATTTTTCTGTGAGCCGGGAACGGATCTTGAGTGGTTCCAGTACTGGAGAGGGTTCTGCCGTGACTGGCTGCTGTCCCTTGGGATGAAAGAGGAGGAAATGCGGCTTCGTGACCATTCGCCGGAGGAACTAAGCTTTTACAGTAAGGGAACGACCGATATTGAATTTTTATTCCCGTTTGGCTGGGGTGAATTGTGGGGGATTGCCGACCGCACCGATTACGACCTTTCGCAGCATCAGAATACATCCAAAGAGGATCTTACATATTTTGACGATGAAAAGAATGAGCGTTACATTCCGTATGTCATTGAGCCGTCGCTGGGAGCCGACCGCGTTGTACTGGCATTTCTCTGCGCTGCTTACGATGAGGAAAATATCGGAACGGAGGAAAAGCCGGATATGCGCACCGTGCTGCATTTTCACCCGGCGCTTGCTCCGGTAAAAATCGGTGTGCTCCCGCTCTCCAAAAAGCTGGCTGACGGGGCGGAGAAGATATTTACGCGCCTTTCCAAAAAATATAATTGTGAGTATGACGACAGGGGAAATATCGGAAAGCGGTACAGAAGACAGGATGAAATCGGAACGCCGTTTTGCGTTACCTATGACTTTGAGTCGGAGACAGACGGCGCAGTGACGGTGCGCGACCGCGATACGATGGAGCAGGAGCGTATTCAGATCAGCGATCTGGAAACATATTTTGCAAAGAAGATGGAGTTTTAGGCACATTGCGGGAAATAGCGGAAAGAAGCGCCGGTGGGAGACCACCGGCGTTTGTGTATGAAAAAAGGGGAGCATGAGCAAATGAATTTGGGTTATCTGGATTATTACCTGATTGCGGTTAATCTGACAGGTTTTTTATTTTTTACACTGAATCACCGGCTGCGCGCTCATACGTCCGGCAGGCGCAGAGATCCTGTTTTCCTGTTTACAGCGCTGCTGGGCGGTTCGTTGGGTCTGCTGGCTGCAATTTTGTTGTTTGATCGAAAGGCGGATAAAGACAATATGATGCAGCGTGTATTTGTTCTCTGCGTCTTTGTGATGCAGACCGTCGCAGTATTGTTTGTCAAAGGTTATCATCGGGATGAGATTCATTTTGCGGTTTGGCAGCTTTTTTACGACAATCAGATATTGTGCGTTTATCTTGCGGCAGTAAATGTGATTACGTTTCTTGCGTTTGGAATTGATAAATTTCTTGCAGTCAGGCGCCGGCGCAGAATACGTATCGTCACGCTTCTTGGACTTTCCGTTCTTGGCGGGTCTGCAGGCGGGCTTGTCGGAATGTATGCATTTCATCATAAGACAAAAAAAGATTATTTTGCGTTTGGCATCCCGTTGATTCTTCTGATGCAGATGACGCTCATTTTTTATGCGATCAATTTATAATGTTTCGGAACGGTTGTAATCCGTCGGATTGTCTGTTAAAATAAGTGTATTGAATTTAAGAACAGGAGAGGCCCATGTCGCTGCAATTTGTTTTTGGAAATTCCGGAAGCGGAAAATCAGGAAAATTATATGAATCTATCCTGCGCCGTGCAGGCGAACATCCCGATCAGAATTTTATTATTCTGGTGCCCGAACAGTTTACAATGCAGACACAGCGGGAACTGGTGGAGAGACAGAAGAACCACGCGATTATGAATGTGGATGTATTAAGTTTTGCGCGCCTGGCTTACCGCGTTTTTGATGAGCTTGGAAAACAGGGGCTTGTTGTATTGGAGGAGACGGGCAAGAACCTGGTGCTGCGAAAAGTAGCGGAGCAAAAAAAGAACGAACTTACCGTTCTGCGCGGCAGTTTAAACAAAATGGGGTATATCAGCGAGCTGAAATCTCTGATTTCCGAGCTGACCCAATATAATATTTCGCCGGATGTGCTGGAGGATTTTTTAGAGAGCAATTCCGTCGGAGAAGCGCTTTTGCTGAAAATGAAAGATATCCTTGTGATATACCGGGGGTTTCGCGAATATCTGCAGGGAAAATATATTCCGTCGGAGGAAGTGCTCTCGCTGCTTGTCGATGTGGCGGCAGGGTCCAGGCTTATAAAAGACAGCGTGATCGTATGCGACGAATTTACCGGTTTTACGCCTCTGCAAAACCGTCTGCTGCAGGAGCTCTTTCTTCTTGCAAAAGAAGTGATTGTCTCGGTGACAATCGATGTAAGAGAAGATTTTTACCGCAGCAGAGGAATCCATGAGCTGTTTGCGCTGAGTAAAAAAACAGTGCATACATTAATGGAGATGGCACGGGAAACATCGGTGGAAGTCAGGGATCCGATTATTTTAAAACCCTCCGGCGAACTGCGATTTCAGGGAGCGCCGGAACTTTTTTTTATGGAACAGAACCTTTTTCGCGTCACAAAACGTACCTGGAAAGAAGAAACAAAACAGATCAGATTGTTTGCAGCAAAAAATCCAAGGGCGGAACTGACATTCGTGGCAAAAGAGATTACGCGTCTGGTCCGGCAAAACGGTTATCTCTACCGCGATATCGCAGTTGTGACCGGGGATGTGCCGCAGTATGCAAATTATGTGCCGGAAATTTTCGGGCAGTACGGTATCCCCTATTTTATAGATCAGACAAGAAATATTTTATTTCATCCGTTTATCGAGCTGATCAGGTCCGCGCTTGAAGTGATTGAATATGACTTTTCGTATGAAAGCGTCTTTCGGTTTTTGCGCTGCGGGATGGCTTCCATCTCCGTTGCAGCGGAGACGGGGGAGGCAATGTTAGATGAAAACGATATTGACTGTCTCGAAAATTATGTGCTTGCAAAAGGGATCCGGGGCAGAAAACGCTGGAACCGTGTCTTTACGCCGGTAACAAAGGACGCGGACGCCGAAAAAATGCTCTGCCTGAATCGAATACGAAAGGCAGTCGTTCTGACATTTGAACCGCTTGTGAAAGCATTTGTTCCGTCCGGGAGGGGAGAACAAAAAACTGTCGCACAACAGACTTACGCGCTGTATCAGTTTTTGTGCTCTCTTCATGCACAGCAAAATCTGAAAAAAAAAGAGCTGGCATTTGAGGAAGCCGGCAATCCGGCAAAAGCAAAAGAATATGCACAGATATACCGGATTGTTATGGATCTATTGGATAAAATAACAAATCTGCTGGGCGATGAAATCATCCCGATGCGGGAGTTTGGCGATATTTTAGATGCGGGGTTAGAAGCGGCAAAAGTCGGGATTATTCCGCCGGGCAACGACCGGGTGACGATTGGAGATATTGAGCGCACAAGATTAAATCATATCAAAGTGCTGTTTTTTGCAGGCGTAAACGACGGTATTGTCCCCAAAGCGGGAGGCGCGGGAGGGATAATTTCCCAGTTTGAACGTGAAAAAATCAAAGAGCAGCAGCTGGAGCTTGCGCCGGGGGCGCGGGAAAAAGTCTTTATTCAGAAATTTTATCTCTATCTGAACCTGACAAAGCCGTCGAACGCGCTTTATGTGACATACGCCGGAACCGATGCAGACGGAAAGGCGCTGCGGCCGTCCTATCTGATCTCGTCGCTGACAAAATTGTTCCCCGGGTTGCGCATCGCGCAGATTGAGGAGGGGGAACAGGCGGAGGATATTCTGACGCCGGAAAATGCGCTGCAGTTTTTTATCGAAGGACTGCAGAAGAAAGAGTTTAACGGTGCATGGGCCGCACTGGCGGGCTGGTATTTTTCTTCGGAAGAATATGCAAAGAAGGCGGGCGGGCTGATTGACGCCGCCTGTACGGTTTATAAGGGCGAGCCGATCGGGCGGGCAGTCACAAGGGCGCTTTACGGTACGGTTCTGGAAAACAGTGTGACGCGTCTGGAACGATTTGCGGCGTGTGCGTTTTCCCACTACCTTGCCTATGGGCTTCGGCTGAAAGAGCGTCAGCTTTTGTCATTTGCAGGCGTCGATATGGGAAATATCTATCACGATGTGCTGGAGCGTTTTGCAAACCGTATACGGGAATCAGAATATACCTGGTTTGACCTGCCAAAAGAGCTCCAGGAGCGCTGGGTAGAGGAATGCATGGAAGAATCCATATTGTCGGAAGAAAATACGGGCGCATTCGAGGAGGCGAGAAACCGGTATCTTCTGGGGCGCATGAAAGAAACATTAAAGCAGACGGTCTGGGCGCTCATTGCGCAGATACAGAAAGGCAGGTTTGTGCCGAGTAATTTTGAGATCGCGTTTTCCAGAGAAAATAAGCTCTCGGCGATTCATTTTCAGCTGAGCGAGGAGGAAAAGATGCATCTGCGCGGCAGAATTGACCGAATTGACACTTATGAAACGGACGATGCGGTCTATGTTAAGATTATTGACTATAAATCGGGCAGCACCTCGTTCTCCCTGTTAAATCTCTATTACGGGCTGCAGTTACAGCTTGTGGTTTATCTGAATGCAGCGCTTGAACTGGTGGCAGAGCAGCATCCGGATAAAAGCGCAAAACCGGCAGGCATTTTTTACTATCACATCGCCAATCCGATGATTGACGGAAACGGCACGGAATCGGAGGAGGAGATACGGCAGGCAGTGCTCGAACAATTAAAATTAAACGGAATGGTAAACGAGGACGAATCGGTTTATCGCGCGATGGACGAATCATTTTCGGGAAGTTCTTCGGTAATTCCCGTTGCAGAGAAAACGGACGGTTCTCTGAAAGCGACTTCAAAAACCTTGAATGCAGAGGAATTTCAAATGGTTTCCGCTTATGTCAGCGAAGTGATCAAAAAGACGGGGCAGCAGATTTTTCGGGGCGACTCGTCTGCGCATCCTTATCTGCTGGACGAAAAGAGCGGGTGCGATTACTGTCCGTATCATACAGTCTGCGGGTTTGACTCGCGTCTGCCGGGCTATGAATACAATCGTCTGAAGCAGTTCGGAAACGAAGAAATATTAGAATCCATGCGGGGAGGTGCGTCGGATGGGGATGTCATGGACGCCGGAACAAAAACAGGTTATTGAACTTCGCGGGCGCAATATTTTGGTATCGGCGGCAGCCGGTTCCGGCAAGACCGCGGTATTGGTGCAGCGTATTATAAATATCATTACGGATCGGGAAAAACCGGTTGACATCGACCGGCTTTTGATTGTGACGTTTACCAATGCGGCCGCTGCAGAGATGCGCGGGCGGATCGGCGCGGCGATTGAGCGCGCGCTGGAAGAAAACCCGCAGAATGAGCATCTGATGCGCCAGCTGACGCTGATTCACAATGCGCAGATTACAACGATCGACAGCTTCTGCCTGTTTGTGATACGCAATTATTTTTATGAGATTGGCCTGGAACCGAATTTTCGGATTGCAGACGAGGGCGAGTTAAAATTATTAAAAGAAGATGTGTTAAAGGAGCTGTTGGAGCAAAATTATGAGGAGGGCCAAAGCGCATTTCTTTCGTTTGTAGAAAACTATGCATTTGGGCGAAACGACGAGGCGCTTGGCGGTATGATACTCTCGCTGTACGAATTTTCCAGAAGCTATCCGTGGCCGGATGAATGGCTTTCTTTCTGTGCGGGCGGATACCATATTACAACAGAGGAAGCGTTTTCCGGCGCTCCTTTTCTTGGACCGCTTGTGGAAACAATAAGAGCCTGCGCCGCAGACCTGGTTTCAATGATGGAGCAGGCGCTGCTGCTGTGCGAGGGCGACGGGCCGTCGATGTATGAAAAAACGATACGCGACGATCTGGGGCAGTATCAGCATATTGCAGAACAGAAGACGTTTGGGGGGCTCTACGAGTCGATTTATGCGCTTCAGTACGCAAGAATGCCGTCAAGCCGCGGGTTTGACGGGGATGCTGTGAAACTGGATCTGGTGAAATCGCTGCGCAATACGGCAAAAGATACTGTAAAAAAAATAAAAGCGCAGTATTTTTACAGTCCGATCGAACAGATGATAGAAAATATCGGCAGGACGGAGCCGATGGCGAAAGAGCTGGTGCGCCTTGCCTCATCTTTTTCGGAACAGTTTGCCGAAAAAAAGCGGCGGAAGAATCTGGTTGATTTTCATGATCTGGAACATTTTGCACTTGATATTCTTGTAGACAAAAAGACAAAAGAACCGAAAAAAGCGGCGGAAGTATTTCGAGATACATACGAAGAGATTATGATCGACGAGTATCAGGACAGCAATTATGTGCAGGAAACACTGCTGCGCGCCGTATCGCGCGAAGCGCGCGGCAGCAATAATATTTTTATGGTGGGAGACGTCAAGCAGAGTATCTATCGGTTTCGACTTGCAAGGCCGGAGCTGTTTATGGAGAAATACGATACTTACACGATAAAAGAGAGTGAGAGGCAGCGCATAGATCTGCACAAAAACTTTCGAAGCCGCAGCGAAGTGCTGGAATTTACAAATGATGTCTTTTACAGAATCATGCAAAAAGACCTGGGAAATGTGGCTTATGACGATCAGGCGGCGCTTTATCCCGGCGCAGAATTTTTGGATCTTACAGACAATATGGCGTCAACGGAAGTGCTGCTTACGGACTCCTGCGAGGAGTTATTTGCGGAAAGCGGTTTTGAAGATAAACGTATGCTTGAGGCCAAAATGATTTCACAGCGGATCCGGCGCTTAAAAGACGAACATCATGTCACTGACAAAGAGACAGGGAAATTGCGTCCTGTCCGATATTCGGACATTGTAATTCTTTTGCGCAGCCCGGGCGGATGGGCTGATGTGATTGCGTCTGTCTTAAATGCGGATGGAATCCCGGCGCATTCGGTTTCTTCAACCGGTTATTTTTCCTCCGTCGAGGTACAGACTGTGCTCTCGATGCTCCGCATCCTGGATAATCCCAGGCAGGACATCCCGCTTGCCGCAGTCCTGCGCTCGCCGATCGCTGGTATGAGCGACGAGGAGCTGGCAAGGGTGCGTCTGACTGACCAGGAGTGCAGTTTTCATGAATGTGTTCTGAAAAAATGCGAAATGCTTTTGAAACAGGCCGGCGATATGGAGCCTTATGAACAGAAACTTTTTCGCTTTTTTGGCATATATCAGAATATCCGTAAGATTGTGCCGGATACGCCGGTACATGAATTGATTGAGATTTTGCTAAGAGAGACAGGATACGGCTGTTACGCGGCTGCAATGCCTGCGGGAAAACGGCGTCAGGCAAATCTCTTTATGCTGATCGAGAAAGCGAGTGCATATGAAAATACAAGTTATAAAGGCCTGTTCCATTTTGTGCGCTATATTGACGAACTGCAGAAATATCAAATTGATTTTGGGGAGGCCGATCTGACCGGTGAAAATGAGGATGTTGTGCGTATTATGAGCATTCATAAGAGCAAGGGACTGGAATTTCCGATTGTATTTGTATCCGGGATGGGAAAACAATTTAACAGACAGGATACAAAAAGCCGTCTGATTCTTCATCCGGATCTTGGAATAGGACTTGACTGTATCGACGGCGTGCGCCGTTTAAGAACGCCGACCATTGTGAAGAAAGCGCTTGCCAGGCAGATTGAACTGGAAAACGCCGGGGAGGAACTGCGCGTGCTCTATGTCGCTTTCACACGCGCAAAAGAAAAGCTGATTGTAACGGCGGACAGAAAAGACGCGCAGTCATTTCTGGAAAAAGAAAGGGAGCGGATGATTCTGACCGGCAGGAGGGGGGCGCTCTCGTATCTTGCCCGTGCGGGCGCCGCCGGGTATCTGGACTGGATTATCCCTGCAGTCTGTTCTTACGGCGAAAAATATCAGATTCGCGTTGTGCCGGTTGCAGAACTTGTGACCGGGGAAATCGGCATCCAGGCAAATGAGGCGTTTCGGAAAGAGAGCTGCCTTTGCGCTATTTCCAGTGCAGACCAGGAGGACATGAAAAAATATGACGATCTGTTTTCGTTTCGCTATCCCAATGAAGCGCAGATCGGCAAAAAAAACAAATATTCCGTCTCCGAGTTAAAACGCCGCTCTATGCGCCGGCTGGCGCAGCAGGAAGAGGAGGAACTGTATCCGGTATTTCCCGAAGAGGAAATCATTCCGTATATCCCGGCGTTTGCCCGATTGAAAGAGGGTGTGGAGGAGGCGGGAAATATGGGAGCATTGCGCGGTACGGCGATGCACCGCGTGATGGAATGTTATCGGTTTGATTTGCCGGATTCTCCGGACGAACAGATGGAAGCTATGCTGAAGGCGGGCATGATTACAGAGGAGATAAAAGAGCTTGTCATTCCCGGACAGATTGAAAAATTTTTGCGGTCCGATCTTGCCAGGCGTATGGGCGCCGCCGAGGCGGCAGGAAGACTTTATCGCGAGAAGCCCTTTGTGATGGGACTTAGCGGGGAGGAAATGGCGAAGTTCGGTTTTGGCGACGACACGGATCGAAAGTGCGGCGATCTGACGCTGATTCAGGGGATTATCGACGTATTCTGGGTGGAGGAGGACGGGATTGTTCTGCTGGATTACAAGACAGATCATGTAGATTGTGCAAAACAGTTAAAAGACAGATACAATGCCCAGCTCATGCTCTACGGGGAGGCGCTGAACCGTATCTTTGCAAAAGACGGCGAACAGCCTCTGCGCGTGAAAGAATGTCTTTTGTACTCGTTTCGGCTGGGAGAAACGGTTCGATAACAGAAAGCGGGAGGAGTCAAAGAAAATTCTGACGCCCCAAGGTTGACTAATTTGTCCGTTACGTATAAAATACGTTTTATGAGTGATGATGTAAAATGAATCGACGGAGGAAGTAAAAATGGCACTTGGCAAGAAACCGGTCAACGGCATGAAAGATATTCTGCCGGACGAGATGCAGATACGTGATTATGTACAGCAGGTGATTAAGGATACATACCGCAGTTATGGTTTTACCCCGATTGAGACGCCCTGTATGGAAAATATAGCGAATCTGACCAGCAGACAGGGCGGTGAAAACGAAAAACTGATCTTTAAAATATTAAAACGCGGAGAGAAATTAAAACTGAAAGAAGCAAAAGAGGAAGCGGATCTGGTGGATTTTGGAATGCGTTATGATCTGACCGTGCCGCTCGTGCGCTATTATGCAAACCATGCGAACGACCTGCCGAATCCGTTTAAAGCGCTGCAGACAGGAAATGTGTGGAGGGCCGAACGGCCGCAGAAAGGACGTTACCGCCAGTTTATGCAGTGTGATATCGACATTATCGGAGAAGCCGGCAACCTTGCGGAAATTGAGCTGATTCTTGCGACGACAGAGACAATCGGAAAACTCGGGTTCCGTAATTTTGAGATACGCATCAATGAGAGGCGCATTTTGAAAGCTATGGCATTGTACAGCGGATTTGCGGAGGAATCCTGCGAGGCAGTCTTTATTATATTAGATAAGATGGACAAGATCGGTGCAGACGGCGTTTCGGACGAACTAAGACAGGAGGGCTTTCCAGAAGAGGTTGTGGAAAAATACCTGTCTCTGTTTCAGGGCATAAAGGAAGCGGAAAACGGGCTTTCCTATCTCGCCGGAATATTGGACGGCTTTCTGGATCCGGAGGTAAAACAAAACCTTACGGAAATCATAGAGAGTGTCGAAGCCGCAAAGGCAGCAGAATTTACAATCGTGTTCGACCCGACTCTGGTGCGCGGGATGAGCTATTACACGGGCACGATTTTTGAGATCGCTATGCCGGAGTTTGGCGCAGCCTGCGGCGGAGGCGGCCGTTATGACAGCATGGTGGGCAGGTTTACCGGAACCGATGTGCCTGCGTGCGGATTTTCGATTGGTTTTGAGCGCATTATTTTACTTCTTATGGAGAATGGATATCAGATTCCAAACCAGAGGCCAAAAGCGGCGTACCTGATCGAGAAAGGCTATCCCGCAGAAAAGCTGTCTGCCGTAGTCGCTGAAGCAAAGAGGGAGCGCGCTGCCGGAAAACAGGTGCTTGTAGTCAGAATGAATAAAAATAAAAAATTTCAGAAAGAGAAGCTTGCATCCGAAGGATATGAAGAAATTACAGAATTTTTTACCGACAGGGCGTAAGCGTTCTGATGAAAGAAAAACATGGAGGGATTTATGGCAGAATCAATGAGAGGCCTGCACCGAAGCCACCGATGTACGGAGGTTTCGGCCGAACAGATTGGCAGGACTGTGACGGTGATGGGATGGGTACAAAAGAGGAGGAACCTGGGTAGTCTGATCTTCATAGACTTAAGGGACCGCTCCGGCATTCTGCAGCTTGTGTTCTGCGAGGAGAGTGCGGGGGAGGAGGGCTACCGGAAAGCTGAGCGCCTTCGCAGTGAATTTGTAATTGCCGTCACCGGAACCGTGCAGAAGCGGTCGGCGGCCATCAATGAAAATTTAAAGACCGGCGATATCGAAGTGATTGCGCAGGATCTGCGCATTCTTTCCGAATCTGAGACGCCGCCGTTTCAGATAGAGGAAAACAGCCAGACAAAAGATGAGGTACGGTTAAAATACCGTTATCTGGATTTAAGAAGACCGGATATCCAAAAGAACCTGATGCTGCGCAGCAAAGTTGCATATCTGATGCGCGATTTTATGATGCGGGAGGGATTTTTGGAAATTGAGACGCCGATGCTCTGCAAATCCACGCCGGAGGGCGCCAGAGATTATCTGGTGCCAAGCCGTGTGCATACCGGGCATTTTTACGCGCTTCCGCAGTCGCCCCAGCTGTATAAACAGCTTTTAATGTGTTCCGGCTATGACAGATATTTTCAGATTGCGCGGTGTTTCCGTGATGAGGATCTGCGCGCGGACCGTCAGCCGGAATTTACGCAGGCGGATATGGAGCTGGCATTTGTGGATGTTGACGATGTCATTGATGTCAATGAACGCCTGCTTAAATATGTATTCCAGGAGGCGGTCGGCGTTTCGATTTCGCTGCCGCTTCCAAGGATGCCGTGGCAGGAGGCAATGGATCGTTTCGGGTCCGATAAGCCGGACACACGATTTGGCATGGAATTAAAAAATGTGTCAGAGGCAGTGAAAAACTGCGGTTTTTCTGTCTTTACCGGCGCGCTTTGCGAAGGAGGCTCCGTCCGCGGAATCAATGTCAAAGGCCAGGCAAAAATGCCGCGTAAGAAAATTGACAAGCTGGTAGAATTTGCAAAGGGTTATGGCGCAAAAGGCCTTGCATACCTTGCGGTCAATGAGGACGGCACATATAAATCATCGTTTTCGAAATTTATGACGGAAGAAGAATTAAAAGCGCTTGTCAGTACAATGGAAGGAGAAAACGGCGACCTGTTGTTATTTGCGGCCGATAAAAATAAAATTGTCTGGAATGTTCTTGGCGCGCTGCGCCTGGAGCTTGCCAGGGAACTGAAGCTGTACGATGAAAATCAGTACAATTTTCTCTGGATCACGGAATTTCCACTGCTGGAGTGGTCGGACGAAGAGAATCGCTTTCTGGCGATGCATCATCCGTTTACAATGCCGATGGAAGAGGACTGGGAGCATGTTGACAGCGATCCGGGTTCGGTTCGCGCAAAAGCATACGACATCGTGTTGAACGGGACCGAACTGGGCGGCGGATCAGTACGTATTCACCAGAACGATATTCAGGAAAAAATGTTTGAGGTGCTCGGATTTACAAAAGAGAGGGCGCAGGAGCAGTTTGGCTTTCTTCTGGATGCGTTCCGCTACGGAGTGCCGCCGCACGCAGGGCTTGCATACGGGTTGGACCGGCTTGTGATGCATATGGTGCATGCCGATTCGATTCGCGATGTCATAGCATTCCCGAAAGTAAAAGACGCATCGTGCCTGATGACGCAGGCGCCGGGAACTGTGGACGACATACAGCTTAAAGAACTTGGAATTACTGTGGCAGAGTGACAGGTAAAATAATAAATTTTTTAATGTTACAGAGGTGAGAAATGAATCAGTCAAAGAACAGAAAAATAAGGCATCTTGGAAGAAAAGTCAATATGCTTGTAATTGCGCTGCTGGCTGTCAGTATGGCAATGGTAGTCGTTGTCTGTGTTACAATGTTTTATCGTCTGACAATGAAACTGCTTCAGGAAGAGTGTGTAAACGGAACCAAAGTGCTTGAATATGAACTTGCCAATGATACCGGGCCGGAGGATAAGACGCAGTTACTGGACGAACTGAAACTAAAGATGAACTGTGAGTTTACGATTTTTAAAGGAAATGAACGCGTCTATACGACGATTATTCAGAATGGGGAACGCGTTGTCGGGACGAAACTCTCAGACAGGCTGACAGAGATTATTATAGAACGGGGAGAGTCCTATGTCGGAGAGGCTCATATTCTGGGAGTAGATCATCTTTGCTCGTATGTTCCGACTCTGGACGAAAACGGTCAGGTGAACGGTTTGATTTTTGCCGGAATCTCAATGGAATCTGCGCATGAGCAGATTTATACTACCATCGTTGTTTCCTGTGCGGCAGGCGCTGTTATGGTGCTGATCAGTACGATTCTGCTGTCGCTTTTTATCAGCAATGCAGTTTCCAGACCGCTTAAAAAACTGACGGTTCTTGCACAGACAATGGAGAACGGAGAGCTTGGCCTGAAAGAGGGAACAAATCTGCAGATTGATGTGCGTTCCAATGACGAGGTCGGATATCTTGCAGAGATATTTGGCGCTACGATCTCCCGCCTGAAAAGTTATATCGGTGAGATTTCTCATATTCTGGCAGCCATTTCTGAGGGGAATCTCGGTGTGGAGACAAAGCAGCAGTATGTCGGGGATTTTTTATCAATCAAGGAATCCTTAGACAGTATTCTTGATAAATTAAATTCGACAATGGAACAGATTGTGGAAAGCGCGTCATTTGTTTCAAACGGGTCTGAGCAGATGGCAATCGGCGCGCAGAGTCTGAGCCAGGGCGCCGTGGAGCAGGCCAGCACGATAGAGAATTTTGAAAAAGTAATTGGTGATATTGCCGGACAGGTGGAGGAGACTGCAGGAAAAGTAGCGCAGGCAAACGAACAGATTGATCTGGTAAGCGGTCAGATTATGGAGAGCAACCGCAAGATGCATGAGATGATAGATGCAATGCGTGAGATTGACACAAACTCAAATGAGATTGAAAAAATCATCAAGACAATAGAAAACATTGCTTTCCAGACAAATATCCTTGCATTAAATGCCGCGGTTGAGGCAACCAGGGCCGGAGAGGCAGGAAAAGGTTTTGCTGTTGTGGCTTCCGAAGTGCGCAGTCTGGCGGAGCAGAGTTCCGAGGCGTCCAGATCCACAGCGGAACTGATCGGCCGCTCCATACAGTCAGTCAAACACGGGACACAGATTGCAAACGAGACGGCGGAGCAATTGCAGGCTGTCGTTAACGGCGCGCAGGAAATTGTGGAAAAAACCGACTGGATTGCAAAGGCATCGAGCGTTCAGGCGGAATCTGTCTCTCATATACAGGAACAGATCGGACAGATCTCCTGCGTTGTTCAGACAAACTCCGCGACTGCGCAGCAGAGTGCGGCGACCAGCGAGGAGTTAAGTTCGCAGGCGGGGCTGCTCAAGGCAATGACCGATATGTTCCGGTTAAAACGATAAATCGGGATGAAAAAGAAAGGAAGCAGAGGCAGAGATGGAATTATCTGATTTCCTGAAAAGTATTATTGATCAGGATATCTGCGCCGTTGTGGTTTGCAATCTGGAGCATAAGATTATCTATATGAATCCGGCCGCTGTCAGACGTTATGCAAAAAGCGGCGGCGCAGAGCTGTTGGGAAAAAGTCTGATGCAGTGTCATCATGCCCGGTCCGCCGGCCAGATTGAAAAGGTGGTTCAATGGTTTGGGGAGGACAGGAAGAATAACAGGGTTTATACTTCTTACAATGAAAAGGAAAATAAGGACGTTTATATGATTGCGCTGCGTGACGCAGACGGGGCGCTGATCGGATATTATGAAAAACATGAGTACCGAAACCGGGAGACACGGGAGAAATATCGTTTTTGTGCAGATGTGTACTGAAAAAAAGAGAGGATGATTTGTTATGAAAAAGTTTACTGCAGTGTTCACTGCAATTGTTTTATGTCTTGGACTTACGTCCTGTCAGGCAGTAACGACTTCAAAAAAAATGTCTCCTGTTGAGGTTGTCAATGCGTTTATGGAGGCCTTTCAACAGGGAAATTATGAGGGAATGAAACCATATATCAGTGCGGACAATCCGCTGCATCTGTTTTTTGCGGGGCTTGATGAGACAAAGGGCGGCGATTTGTCGGCTGCATACCAGACGCTGTATGAAAAACTAAAGACAGTTACTTTTACCGCGGAAGCAGTGGAGGGAGAGGAGACATGGGGCGCAGTCAACGTCACGCTTTCCGTACCGGATTTTTCGGAAGAACTGCATGAAGCGATGGCAGAGGCGCTTATTGATCAGGTAGAGAATCATTCCACTGCGTTTCACGATATGCCGTCCTGGGTGTTGACTGCCGTACAGAATGAGAAATCAGCCAGCCAGGAGACAATGAAAATTTATGTGGGGAACAGGGACGGCGCCGAAGTGATGGATACCAATACAAACCGCGACTTTTTTGAGATGCTCTGCGGCGGTCTGGAGCCGTATCTTGATGCAAGCATGACGACCTGTACGTTTCCGAACGGATATGTATGGGAGATTGCGGCGCAGGGAGATGAAATTGTCGCCATGATCAATTTGGATACACTCGAGTCCGGCGGGGAGTATTCGGTCGAAGAACTGGAGGCCTATGCGCCGGTCTATGTGGAGGACTATTCGAGTCTGGACGGCGTTACCGCTAATGCCAGCGTACAGGACGGGGTTCTGACAGCGTCGTACGGCGTGGATATGGCCAATGCCAGCACGGCCGCATTAGAGAGGATGGGGATCATCAGTGACCGTATTACAGCGGGCAGCATGGGATGGCTCAGTCTGGACAGCACCGTCAAAGGTTTTGAAAGCGACGGCGCAGAATGTGTGACGGAATATTTTAAAACAATGGAGAACGAAAAGGAAACAGAGTAAAAGCGTCAGATAGTAAAGGAATATGCAAAAAAATATATTAATCATTGATGATGATGCAGATCTGTCGCTGATTCTGTCGGATCTGCTGGAGAGTTACGGCTATCATGTCGAATGTGTGGCAGACAGTGCAGGAGCTTTCCTGCTTTTGTCGGAAAAGACGTTTCATTTGATTTTACTGGACATCAATCTGCCGGACGGTACCGGATTTGAACTGTGTCGGGAGTTGAGGAAAGTATCGACGGTGCCGGTGATTTTTGCAAGCGCAAGATCAGGAGAAAATGACCGTATCACAGGATTTGATCTGGGCGGGGACGATTATCTGCCGAAACCTTATTCCATGAAAGAGCTGCTTTCCCGGGTCAATGCGCTGCTGCGCCGTACTTATGGATTTGGCGGGGAGGAGCAGATCGTTGCATTTGGAGATGTCAGAGTAAATATTACGGCAAGAACGGCAGAGAAAGGCGGTCAGGTTATATCGCTTTCTCTGCGTGAATTTGATCTGCTCGCCTGTCTGTGCCGGTATCGAAATACGGCAGTTGCAAAAGAGAAACTTCTGGCGGAAGTATGGGGGGCTTTTTCTCTGGTGGAACCGTCGACGCTGACCGTACATATCAGATGGCTGCGGGAAAAGCTGGAGGATAATCCGGCCAGCCCGCAGTTTATCAAAACCGTTTTTAAAGTGGGATATATGTTGGAGGCGCCGCAATGAGAAAAAGGCTGTTGAAAGTTTCTGTATTGTTTTCTTTTGTCATTCTGATGACAGCCGTATTGTGCGGGCTGTTGAGAGTCGGAAAAAATACGCAGGACATCACGGAGAAACAGATTTTAGCTGTCAATGAACTGGAACAGCTTGCCAGAAGCGGCGATATGAAGACAATGCAATTAAAATCCGAAAGACTGCAGGAGAGCCTGCGGTCTTTTTCAGAAGCGGAAAGTTTTGATGCGCATTATATTTTGATTTCCGTGATCTGCGTCGTTTATATGATCGTTGTTCTTTGTTATGTTGATCATGCGATCTTTGGCCCGTTTGAACGGATGAAATCGTATGTGAACCAGATCGCGCAGGGAAATTTTGATATTGCTCTTACCTATGAGCGCTCCAATTATTTTGGAGAATTTACCTGGGCATTTGACAGTATGAGACAGGAAATCACGAAAGCGCGCTCCGGCGAGAGGGAAGCGATTGAAAACAATAAAACGGTTATTGCGACGCTCTCGCATGATATTAAGACGCCGATTGCCTCAATCCGCGCTTATGCGGAAGGACTTGAGGCAAATCTGGACTGCACTGCCGGGCGCAGGCAGCGCTATATCGCCGTGATTCTGAAGAAATGTGATGAGGTAGCCAGACTGACAGACGATTTGTTTTTGCATTCTGTTTCGGATTTGGACAAATTAAAAATTCAGACGAAACAGTTTGGACTCTGCGCATTTATGAGAAACGACGTGGCCGAGATATCCGCAGGACGGGACGACGTACGGATTTTACTGCCGGATGAGGAAATACCGGTGAATGCAGACCCAAACAGACTGCTGCAGGTCTGTGAGAATCTGATTAACAATTCCAGAAAATATGCAAAAACGAAGATTGATATTAAAGTAGTGCGCCAGGAGGATACGGTTTCGATTTCTTTTCGCGATTACGGAAGAGGGGTCGCGGATGAGGACATTCCGTTTATTTTTGATAAATTCTATCGTGGAAAAAACTGTGCAGACGAGCAGGGATCAGGACTTGGCCTTTATATTGTAAAATATATTGTGCAGCAGATGGGCGGCTTTATAGAGCTTTCCAACTGCAGGGAGGGTCTTGAGACGGTTGTTATGCTGCCTGTGGTAGAACTTTACAAAGAGAAATAAGAACCGGATTGAAAAGTCGGGGAAAGAATAGTATAATGTCAGCGTATAACATATGACCGGATGGAAGATGGTCAAAGAAATGGAGAGAAAAATGGAAAAATCAATACCTTACAAAATTTACCTGGAAGAAAATGAGATGCCCGTACAATGGTATAATGTGCGTGCGGATATGAAAAATAAACCGGCGCCGCTTTTGAATCCGGGTACGAAACAGCCGGTTACGGAAGACGAGCTTTCCGGCGTATTCTGCAGAGAGCTTGCGAGACAGGAACTGGACGATACTACGCCTTATTTTGATATTCCGCAGGAAATTCTGGATTTTTATAAAATGTACCGTCCTTCGCCGCTTGTGCGGGCCTATTGTCTGGAAGAGAAACTGGATACGCCGGCGCATATTTATTACAAATTTGAAGGCAATAATACGTCGGGGAGCCATAAGTTAAATTCTGCGATAGCGCAGGCCTATTATGCAAAGAAACAGGGATTAAAAGGCGTAACGACAGAGACGGGCGCCGGACAGTGGGGAACGGCGCTTTCCATGGCATGTTCCTATTTTGATCTGGACTGCCAGGTTTATATGGTGAAATGTTCTTATGAACAGAAGCCGTTCCGGCGGGAAGTGATGCGCACATACGGAGCGAAAGTGACGCCGAGTCCGTCGATGAATACAAATGTTGGCAGAAAGATCAATGAAGAATTTCCGGGTACGACAGGCAGTCTTGGGTGTGCGATCTCCGAGGCGGTCGAAGCCGCAACAGCGCAGGAGGGATACCGGTATGTGCTTGGCTCTGTGCTTGCACAGGTGCTGCTGCATCAGTCGATTATCGGATTGGAGACAAAAGCAGCACTGGATAAATACGGCATTCGCGCGGATGTGATTATCGGTTGCGCCGGGGGCGGTTCCAATCTTGGCGGATTGATCTCACCGTTTGCAGGCGAAATGTTAAGAGGCGAGGCGGATTATCGGATGATTGCAGTGGAGCCGGCTTCCTGTCCGAGCCTGACGAGAGGTAAATATGCCTATGACTTCTGCGATACCGGAAAAGTGTGTCCTCTTGCAAAGATGTATACGCTTGGAAGCGGTTTCATTCCGTCTGCAAACCATGCGGGAGGGCTTCGCTATCACGGCATGAGTTCTACAGTATCCGAGTTATATGACCAGGGTCTTCTGGAGGCGAGGAGTGTGGAACAGACAGAGGTATTTAAAGCGGCGCAGACATTTGCACGGGTCGAGGGGATTCTGCCGGCGCCCGAGAGCAGCCATGCGATCAAGGCGGCAATCGACGAGGCGTTAAAGTGCAAAGAGACCGGGGAACAGAAAAATATTGTATTTGGGCTGACCGGAACAGGTTATTTTGATATGGTGGCATATCAGAAATTTAACGACGGAGAAATGAGCGATTTTATTCCAACGGACGAAGAACTGGCGGCATCTGTTGCAAAGCTTCCGAACGTGTCATTGTAACAATGATTACCTGCAGAACATTACAGGAAAGCGAGATCCAGCGGGAACTGTTTTTGCATTTTAACCGCCGTCAGGTTGTAACAGACTGCGTGCGAAAGGAACAGGGAAAATGGGTCGTAAAAAGCGATCCGTTTGTCGACGACTGGTCGGAGCAGGATTACAGGACGCTGGTTTCCTGTTTAAGACATACGGCGGCCACCGGCGGATTTGTATCCGCTGCATTTTGTGATAACCGTTTAAAAGGATTCGTATCTGTGGAAGCGGAATTTACTGGCAGTCAGAAAAATTATCTGGATCTGTCAAGCCTGCATGTTTCGGAGGACATGCGGGGGAACGGAATCGGAAAAGAGCTCTTTTTGCAGGCAAAAGAGTGGGCACGGGAAATGGGCGCCGAAAAGCTCTATATTTCTGCTCATTCCGCAATAGAGAGCCAGCTGTTTTATCAGGCAATGGGATGCGTGGAGGCTATGGAATATAACCAGAGGCATGTCGAGGAAGAACCGTATGACTGTCAACTGGAACTTAGTGTGAGAAGAAGTTCTAAAGCTCACGCCAGAGGGCAAAACGCGAAACAGGTTCGCGCGCTAAGAACAACTAAGTCTCACACCAGAGAATCCCCAAAAACAGGGAATTCTCCGCGCGGATTTGAGTCACAGCAAAGCTGTGACATGTGGGTTAGTGTGAAAAATCAGCTCGATAGCTGATTTTTCACACATGAACTTGTTCATGTTGGCTATGTTGTGCCGGGAACGTCACAAATAAGCCCTGATCCGACAGGAGAAACTGCATTTGCAGATTTCTCCTGCGGTTCCTCGAACGTAAACGTTCTCGACTTCTAAAGTTCGCATCGTATGAGCCGCAGCGCAGCTGCGGCATTTGATAAGAAATGCATGGAAATTTAGTGTTCCTCTCTGTCTGAAAGCGCATCGTTTGCATAGCGCTGTGCAAGAAATGCAATGACGTCAGTAATTGTCGGAGAATCTTCTCCGTCCCCGGGCGGTATGTGTTTCCAGAAATATTTTAATTCCGGAATGTTGCTTTTTAGTGCAATTCCTACCGCAAGTCCGATTTTGTTGATGACTTCATCGACAGTTATGTTTTCTTTCTGTGCAATCTGCTGCAATGCTTTTTTTGTTTTTTCCTGATCCATATGTGATCCTCCTTATTTGTTCGATTGCCTCATCTACAAAAGCGATCATTTTATGATTTTTTCACAGACACATTATAACATTTATCTGGATAAAAATCACCCGAATTTTTAGCTTTTTTTCTCATTTTTTTCTATTTTCTGTCAGTTTTTCAATTTTTTCTCACAGGTTTTCCATAATATGGTCACAAATTCTGTTTATTCTTGTAAAAGATTCCCTGCGCGCACTTAAGTTGCCGCAATGGGAAAGTTAAAATAGGAAGGAGAGGATGGAATGGTATATGAGACATGAATACAAGCATCGGATTAATTATGAAGATTATCTGGTGATCAGGAGCAGACTTCGCGTTTTGGCGAAATCTGACGCGCATGCGGGTGCGGACGGAACGTATCTGGTACATAGCCTGTACTTCGACAATCTGTATGACAAAGCGCTTTGTGAGAAAGTAAACGGAGTGGAAAACAGGGAGAAGTTCCGGATTCGGTATTATAACGACAATACGGAATATATCAGGCTTGAGAAAAAAAGCAAACGGCATGGTCTCTGTGAGAAACAGGCTGCGCCTTTGACAAAGGAGGAGGTTTCTTCCATCTGTAACGGTGAAATAAGCTGTTTGCGGTTAAAAAATAACCGGATTTTGCAGGAGCTGTATGCAAAAATGCATTATCAGCTATTAAAACCGAAAGTATTGGTTGAGTACCGGCGCGAGCCGTATGTGTATGCGCCCGGAAATGTACGCATTACATTTGACAGTGAGATCAGGACAGGATTGTATCATAACTGTCTGTTTACAGAAAATTATGGAACTGCGCCGACAGAGTGCGGCGTGATCATTATGGAGGTTAAATATGACGCATTTTTGCCGGAGATTATGGAAAAAGCAGTGCGTGTGCCGGGACGTTCTTCGACGGCGTTCAGCAAATATGCAGCGTGCAGGATGTACGGATAGAGGAGGATATGTATGACGTTTCAGGATATTTTTAAATCGTCTTTTTTGGAAAAAGCGGCAGATTTTGCCGTGATGGACTTTGTAATTGCGCTTACACTTTCTTTTGTACTTGGCTTGTTTATCTTTTTTGTGTATAAGAAAATATATAACGGCGTCATGTATTCTGCCGGTTTTGGTGTTTCTCTGATGAGCATGTCAATGATTACGACACTTGTAATACTTGCGGTCACTTCAAATATCGTACTTTCTCTTGGTATGGTAGGCGCACTCTCCATCGTGCGCTTTCGGACGGCGATCAAAGAGCCGATGGATATATCTTTTTTATTCTGGGCCATTGCCGTCGGCATTGTACTTGGAGCCGGATTAATTCCGCTGGCTGTCTTTGGATCCCTGTTTATCGGTCTTATTTTATGGATTTTCGTCAATCGCAGAACAAGCGACCATCCCTATATTATGATTATTCATTGCAGCGGAACGGACGGTGAGCGGCAATCATCTGATCTGCTTCGCCAGAATGTGAAAAAACAGGTGTTGAAATCAAAAACCGTGTCCAAAGGCGCCATTGAAATGACATATGAGGTGCGCTTAAAAAACGGGGATTGTGACTTTGTCAACCGGATTTCAGATCTTACCGGTGTTGTGAGCGCCGTGTTAGTCAGCTACAACGGAGATTATATGTCATGAGTACCAGTAAATATTTTAATATGATAGTTGCGGTTACACTGGCCGCAGCAGTTTTATTTGCGTCGCTGTTGTATTATCTCTCAGGGAATGAGAAGTTTGTAAAAGCAATGTCGTATCAGGCAAAACTGCCTTATGAGGAAATGTTTGACCAGTTTGAAATTTTGCAAGTGGACATTGAACTGGCCGTGGAGGACTGGGAGGATATGCTTGCAAATCCGCTCGACGAGGAATATAAGCCGTGTGATGTGCGGATCAACGGGACTCTGTATACAGATCTTGCGGTGCGCACAAAAGGAAATACAAGTTTAAGCCAGGTGGCATCCGGCGATTCGAACCGGTACAGTTTTAAGCTGGAGTTTGATCACTATGACAGCAATAAGACATGGAACGGACTGGATAAACTTGTACTTAATAACCTGTTTTGTGACGCCACCTATGTCAAAGAGTATATGGCATATGATATTTTTCGTGCAATCGGGGTAACAGTTCCGTACTATGCATTTGCAGATATCCGGATTAACGGTGAGGATTTTGGCTGTTATCTGGCGTTAGAAGCAGTGGAGGATTCTTTTTTACAGAGAGCGTATGCCGGAAGCGGGCAGCTGTATAAACCGGAGAGCGTATCGTTTGGAGGCGGCGGGAGGGATAAAATGCCGCCTGTTGACGGCGGTATGATTAAGACGCCGGGAGAAGCAGAAATGCAGAAAGCTTTCGAGCCGGCGGAGGAGCCGTTTGAGAAGCCTCTCGGAAGAGAAAACAGAACGCAGCCGCCGGAGCAAAATTTTGGAGGGGGTGTAAGAGATTTTGAGCGGGCGTCTGGCGGCGGAGCCGATCTTAAGTATACGGACGACGCAATCAGCAGCTATCGCGATATTTTCGACAACGCCGTGTTTGATCCGACCGACGGGGATAAGAAACGTGTCATAACTGCGTTAAAAAAGTTATCCGATGCACAGGAACTGGAAAAATATATTGATGTAGACGCATGTCTCCGCTATTTTGCAGCACAGACATTTCTTGTCAATCT
Organism: uncultured Roseburia sp.; assembly: GCA_947088675.1. GTDB lineage: Bacteria > Bacillota > Clostridia > Lachnospirales > Lachnospiraceae > Roseburia. The sequence continues at coordinate 29,696 of CAMUHN010000014.1, read as the reverse complement.
GGACAGTTATTACAGCAATTTAAAACACAACTATTATCTCTACGAGGATAACGGGAAGCTTACGATATTGCCCTGGGATTTAAATCTGGCATTTGGAGGTTTTCAGTGCAGGGATGCTGACGAGGCGGTCAATGGCGCCATTGATACGCCGATGGAAGAGGGATTGTTAAAGGAGCGGCCCCTGTTTGGAAAGCTGATGGAGAACGGGGAATACAGGAAGATTTATCACGATTATCTGAAGCAGATCGTGGAGGACTATGTGGACAGCGGACAGTTTACAGCGACGCTGTCAAAAATAACAGCGCTGATTGCACCGTATGTGAAAAAAGACGCGACGGCATTTTACAGTTATGAAGAATTTGTAACTGCGGCTGATCTGTTGAAAGCTTTTGTACTGCTTCGCTCTGAAAGTGTGGCAAAGCAGTTAAAAGGTGAAATCCCGCCCTCTGACGGGGAAAGAGACGAAAATACGCTTCTTGTGGATGCTTCTTCCGTTGATCTTAAGGCCATGGGCGTTCAGGGCAATGACGGCGCAGGAGGAAAAGGAAATATAGACGGAAATATGTTTGGAGGATTGTCTTTACACGGCCGCTATCCAATGATAAAATAAATTTGTTCGCGGGATTTTTAATAAACGCCTGCCTGGAGAAGAAAAGGTATGGGTTTGGAGCGGGGGAGAAAAATGGCATATTTTCCACTTTATATTAATATGGAAAGAAAACATTGCGTTGTTGTCGGCGGCGGGAGCATTGCTGCCGGAAAAGTCGGGCAGTTATTGGAATTTGGCGCAGCGATAACGGTAATTGCCCCCGAAGTCTGCACTCGGATGACACAGTGGAAAAATGCAGGAAAAATCACTCTGATTCAGCGGGAATTTTGTGAGCATGATATCGACGGCGCCGCGGCTGTGGTAGCGGCGTCCAGTCAAAGAGAAGTAAACCGGCATGTTTCAGAACTCTGTAAAAAGCAAAAGATACCGGTAAACGTTGTGGATGACAAAGAGCTGTGTACATTTTATTTTCCCGCATTGATTCGAAAGGGCGAGGTAGTGGTATCTGTCTCAACAGGCGGCAGCAGTCCGGCGCTGGCAGCTTTTATCCGGAGAAAACTGGAAGCGGCAGTACCTGATTCTTATGGGAGAGCAGCTAAGATAATGGGAATGTACCGGGAAGAGGTTTTGCGCAGTGTAGATGACCGGGAACAGAGAAAGCGGATTTTTCATAAAATGCTTACGGATGTCCTTGCAGGGGAAGAGATTACGGAAAAGGAAGTGGCGGATTATTTTGCAGATACCGAAAAAGATCAGAATTGGCACGAGGGGGAGTCGTCTTGCACAGGCGCAGACAGATCTGTGGATTGCGGCAGTGAAGAAAAAATATCCGGCGATAGAATGTGAAAAGGTAATTCTAAAGACGACAGGAGACCGTATTTTAGACAGGCCGCTTTCGGAGTTTGGCGGCAAAGGCGTATTTATCACGGAACTAGAGAAGGCGATCCAGGACGGGACAATTGATTATGCCGTGCATTCCGCAAAGGATATGCCGATGGAACTGCGCGGGGGGCTTGCTATTGTAAGTGTATTAGAACGCGGGGACGCCAGGGATGTGCTGGTGACAAAACGGGGATTTGATATGGCATCTGCAAAAAGCGCAGTGATCGGTTCCGGAAGCAGCCGCCGGGTAGCGCAGTTCGCAAAACTGTATCCGAATGCTGCGTTTTGCGGCCTGCGCGGAAATGTGACAACGCGCCTGCATAAATTAAGGGAGGGACAGTATGACGGCATTCTTCTTGCGGCTGCGGGACTCTCCCGCCTTCACCTGCTGCAGGAGGAAGATCTGTGTTATACCTTTTTTGATCTGTGGGATATGGTGCCGGCCGGCGGACAGGCAATCATTGCCGTGGAAGGGCGCGCGCAGGACGACCAGCGTTTTCTGTGTGAAATTACAGACGAAAAAACGGCGCTGGAACTGGATACGGAACGAAATATTCTAAGGAAGCTTTCGGCGGGCTGCCATGAAGCGGTCGGCGTCTTTGCAAAAATAACAGAGTTTTCCGAATCCGATATCACAGGAAAAATGCCAAAGACGGGGCTTTCTATGCCCGGCTGCCTGATGTCAAAAAGCACAGGGGGCAGGAAAAAGAAACGATCTCAGATTGAAGTGATGCTGATGCAGGAGGTTTTCGGCGAGATAATAAAAAAAAGAAAGACGGCGCCGCTTGCGGACAGGGAGGCTGTATGGGGAAAGTAATCTTAGTCGGCGCCGGGCCGGGGGACGCATCCCTGATCACGGTAAAAGGACTGGAGCAGATCAGAGACTGCGACGTCATTGTCTATGACAGGCTGATTGCAGAAGAATTGTTGTCTTTCGCAAAACCGGGCACGCGTTTTGTCTGTGTCGGCAAAGATCCGGCCGGCCATGCGGTAAAACAGGAAGAGATCAACCGTATTCTGGCAGAATATGCGAAACAGTATAAGAAAGTGGTGCGCTTAAAAGGCGGCGACGCATTTGTATTTGGCCGCGGCGGCGAGGAGGCACAATCGCTTTTAGCGCAGCAGATTCCGGTGGAGGTAATACCGGGCGTAACATCCGCGATAGCCGTTCCGGAACTGGCGGGCATTCCGGCGACGCACAGAGGGGTAAGCAGCAGCTTTCATGTGATCGCAGGACATTGCAGAGAAAACGGCGAGCTGCGCGAGGCGCCGTTTGATCTCTATGCAAAATTAGACGGCACACTGATTTTTCTGATGGGAATGGCAAACCTTAAAATCATAGCGGAACAGCTGATGCTGTACGGAAAAAGCAAACAGACGCCGGCTGCGGTTATATCTGACGGCGCAACATTGCGGGCGCGCACGGTGCGGGGGACGCTTTCCGAAATTGCTGCGAAAGCAAAGGAGGAAAAGCTTACATCTCCTGCAGTAATCGTAATCGGGGAGACGGCTGGTTTTTCCTTTGGCGTTTCACAAAAGAAACGTGAGATGCCTGTCGGCCTGACCGGTACGGCAGAGACCAATCAAAAAGTCGGAAATGCAATTGAATCGGCCGGAGGAAGCGCGATCGCTTTATCCGAGCTTAAGACCGTAAAGCTGCCCGGATATCAGCAGCTCATGAAAGAAATGGGCCGAATTGCGGAATATGACTGGGTATTTTTTGCCAGCAGACCGGCTGTTGCGCTTTTTTTTGAAGCTTTTACGGAAAGCGGCCTGGATATCAGGACGCTGTCCCGTCTTCGGTTTGCGGTGATCGGGGAAGGGACAGGGCAGGCGCTGCGCATACATGGGATACATGCGGATTTTATACCGGAACATGCCGACCGGGTTTCCTTTCTCCGGGAATTTGCAAAAACCTGCTCTTCCAGAAAGATTTTATTTCCGGCCGCTATGAGAAGCTGTGAAACTTTGACGGGGACGCTTGCCGCATCTGAAATTCCGTATACAGTGGTTCCGGTCTATGATGTAAGAGGCGTCCGGGCATCCTGTTTTGAGCAGGCGGACAGCTTGAATAAGATTGCGTTTTTTTCGGGGTCCGGGGTGGAGGAATTTTTTTCTTTGGCGAGGGAGAGCAAAATGCAGATCAAACCGTACTGTCGTTTGTACGCTATGGGGAATTCTGCGTTTTGTGCGTTAAAAGATCTGGTGGAATCGGCCGATTGGCAGGAAAACAGAAAAACATGGGACGTGATTGCAGCAGGAGAATTCAATGCCGGTTGGCTGGCTGATGGTATCCTTTCACAGAAATAAGGTGGTAACAGTGAAGACGAAGGCTGAACTGTTACAGAAAGTGCAGAGGAGATACGGAAATTCCCTTGAAAAAACTTTCCTGTCATGTTAGTATAGAGCTTATTGGAATGAGAAGAAAGGTGGATACAGGATGAGTGGATTATTCAATCTGGAGAATAAATTTTTCCGTACCTTAAGCAAACTGGTAGACTGCTGCGCCTTAAGCATCCTCTGGGCAATCAGCTGTATTCCCCTGTTTACAGCGGGGGCTGCAACGTCGGGATTATATTATGCGATCAATAAAGTGATTATGCACAACAGAAGCTACGTATGGACAGAATACTGGCATGGATTCCGTGCGAACTTTAAACAGGCTACGATTGCATGGCTGATTATTGCTGCAATTGCAGCGCTGTTCGGGGAGGATATCTATATTATGCGCCAGTTTGCCGAGTCGGGGGAGACAGTCGGTTCCATTTATCCTGCGTTTTATGTACTGCTTGCGCTGTTGGCGATCTGGGCGAATTACATATTTGCCTACATTTCAAGATTTGAGGATGGATTGAAGCGAATCTTCCGCAACACCGCAGTCATGGCAATCGGGCATTTGATCTGGTCAGTTGTCATTCTTGTGTTATTTGCGTTTGCCTGCTTTCTTGTCTATCTGCTTCCGGAGCTGATCGTAATCATACCGGCGGGCTATATGATCTGCCTGAACGAGACACTGGAGCGCATCTTTCAAAAATATATGTCAGAGGAAGATATAGAGGCCGAAAAAGAGCGGAACAGAGAATATCAATAATTGGTATGAGCGGCCTTTTGGCCGAAAATGGCAGCCGGCAGCAGACATCGGAGTCTGACAGGAAATTTTTGTATTGATTTATGCAGGGACTTATAGTATATTGAAACTGTTTGAAGTAGCAGCAGGAGTAAACAAAAACCGGGGCGGATACGCTTCGGGAACGGAGGATTGATATGCAGCAGGGCGGTCATGAAACGACAAAAGTCGCGCTTGATGTGATGGGCGGCGATTATGCCCCGGTGGAGCCGGTGAAAGGAGCAATCGACGCAGTTTCGGCAAGAGACGATATCAAAGTATTTCTGGTAGGGCAGCAGGATGTCATAAAAAAAGAACTGGCAAAATACAGCTATCCGAAAGAACAGATTGAGATTGTACACGCCGAGGAAGTGATTGAGACAGCGGAGCCGCCGGTCAATGCGATCCGAAAGAAGAAGCAGTCCTCTATTGTCATCGGGATGGATCTGGTCAGTAAAAAAGAGGCGGATGCATTTGTCTCAGCGGGCAGTTCCGGCGCCATTCTGGTTGGCGGGCAGGTGATTGTCGGAAGAATCAAGGGGGTCGGACGACCGCCGTTAGCGCCGCTGATTCCTACCGAAAAAGGAGTATCGCTGCTGATTGACTGCGGTGCAAATGTGGACGCGCGCGCCGTGCATCTTCTGCAGTTTGCCAATATGGGTTCGATTTATATGGAAAACGTACTCGGAATTAAAAAACCGAGAGTTGCGATCGTAAATATAGGTGCAGAGGAAGAAAAGGGAAATGCTCTGGTCAAAGAAACATTTCCGCTGCTCAAGGAGTGTCCCGCTATTCATTTTGTCGGCGGCATCGAGGCGCGTGAGATTCCGCGCGGCGAGGCGGATGTGATTGTCTGCGAGGCTTTTGTGGGCAATGTAATCTTAAAATTATACGAAGGACTGAGTTCCACATTGATTGATGTGATAAAAAAGGGCATGACGAGCACACTCCGCAGCAAAATCGGGGCGGCCCTTGCGCTTCCGTCTTTAAAATCGACATTAAAAGCATTTGATTCTTCTCAGTACGGAGGAGCGCCGTTGCTTGGGTTAAACGGGCTGGTCGTAAAGACGCATGGGAGTTCTAAGGCACAGGAAATTACAAACTCCATCTTCCAGTGCATCACATTCAAAGAGCAGGATATTAACGGAAAGATAAAAGAAAATATTATAAGTTCTTCCAAAGAACAGAAATGAGGACAAGCATGGAAATTGAAAAACTCAAAAAGATCATTGCGGATGTGTTAAACGTTGACGAGGCGGAGATTGCGATGGATACGACATTTGTTGACGATCTCGGCGCTGATTCTCTTGATATCTTTCAGATTATCATGGGCATTGAAGAAGAATTTGATATCGAGATCAATAACGAGGATGCGGAGCGCATCACTACGGTTTCGGATGCCGTGGAGGAAATTAAAAATGCGCTTGGTGTGCAGTAAGATCTGTCTGCCGCAATATTTGACGAATCACATATGGAATGATGTCTGGGGGTTTTTCTTAAATCATACGGGTGTGTGGCGTAAGAAAAGCCCTCTTTTCTGTCAGGAAAAACGCAATGTGAGTGAACGGAGGGATTATGTCGTTTTTAGATGAGCTGGAAGACCGGATTGGTTATCATTTTAAAAAGAGAGGGCTGCTTCGCCAGGCAATGACACACAGTTCTTATGCCAATGAGAAATTTATGAAGAAATTTTCGGATAACGAGAGACTGGAATTTTTGGGAGATGCCGTTTTGGAAGTGACATCCAGCGAATATCTTTACCTGAACTATCCAAATATGCCGGAGGGAGATCTGACAAAGCTGCGCGCAAGCCTTGTCTGTGAGCCGACGCTCGCGTTTTCCGCAGGAGAGATAGATCTTGGCAAATATTTATTGCTGGGGAAAGGGGAAGATGCCACAGGAGGGAGAGGACGCAAGTCTGTAAATTCGGATGCGCTGGAAGCGTTAATCGGCGCCATTTATCTGGACGGCGGATTTTTTGAGGCAAAAAAATTTGTCGAAAAGTTTATTCTGACGGATATTGATCATAAAAAGCTGTTTTATGACAGTAAATCCAGCCTGCAGGAGATTGTGCAGGGAAATCATGAAAAATCACTGCACTATAATCTGCTGGGGGAGGATGGACCTGACCACAATAAAATGTTCTATGTGGAGGTAAAACTTGGGGATAAAGTGATCGGAAAGGGTGACGGACATTCCAAAAAAGCGGCGGAACAGGATGCGGCGTATCAGGCGCTTCTGTTTCTTAAGAAAAATCCGCTGCAGGGATAAGGTATCAGAAAACTGGAGAATCATTTATGTATTTAAAGAGCATTGAAGTGGCAGGCTTTAAATCGTTTGCAAATAAGATTGTATTTGAATTTCACAATGGAATCACCGGGATTGTGGGGCCAAACGGAAGCGGAAAAAGCAACGTCGGCGATGCCGTGCGCTGGGTGCTTGGCGAGCAGAGCGCAAAGCAGCTGCGCGGCGCAAGTATGCAGGATATTATTTTTTCCGGGACAGAGACAAGAAAGCCCTTAAGCTATGCCTATGTCGCGATTACCATGGATAATTCGGATCATAAACTTGCCGTGGATTATGAAGAAGTGACAGTCGCCAGGCGCGTCTATCGTTCCGGGGAGAGCGAATATCTGATGAACGGCAGCGCCTGCCGGTTAAAAGATGTGACAGAGCTGTTTTACGATACCGGAATCGGAAAAGAGGGGTATTCCCTGATCGGCCAGGGCCAGGTCGAGCGCATCCTGAACGGAAAACCGGATGAGCGGCGCGAGCTGTTTGATGAGGCGGCCGGCATTGTCAAATACAAAAAGAGAAAAGCGGCGGCACAGAAAAAACTGGAAAGCGAGCAGGATAATCTTGTGCGCGTCAACGATATCTTAAGCGAGCTGGAGCGTCAGGTCGGCCCGCTGGAAAAGCAGGCTGAGAAAGCGCGTACTTATCTGAAGAAGAAAGAAGAATTAAAAACGCTGGATGTCAATGCCTTTCTGCTGGAAGCGGAGCAGTTAAAAAAAGAACAGAATGAGGTTTCGGAGAAATATGAGATTGCAGACCGCGAATTAAAAGAAGCGAATACTTTGTATGAGCAGATTAAGGCAGAGTATGACAGACTGGAACAGAGTCTTACGGCGCTTGAAGAAAAACAGAATATGCTGCGGGACAGGTTGAGCGAGTCGACGCTTCTGAAAGGAAAGCTGGAAGGGCAGATCAATGTATTAAACGAGCAGATTCGCTCGGCAAAATTGACGGACGAGCATTTTAAGAGCCGTCTCCTCGACATCGACAGAGAAAAGGAGGAGCGTGAGCGGTCGCTTTTTGAATATGAGCGCGAGCGTGAACAAATCGGACAGGAGCTGGAAAAGTCGCTGGAGGAGAGCAGGCGATGTGCCGGAAAACTTGCAGCACTGCAGGAAGAGATCAGAAAATGCAGTGAACAGATGGAACAGGGAAAAAGTGAGATGATCGGCCTGTTAAACAGGAAAGCATCTGTGAAAGCCGGACAACAGCATTACGACACCATGCTCGAACAGATTAACATTCGAAAAGCGCAGCTGACAAAGCAGCTGATTGATCACAGAACGCAGGATGCGGATTTTGAAAACGTTCTGCTGGCTTCCAGGAAAAAGTTAGAGGAAGTAAACAGGAAAATAGAATCTTTAAAGGGAGAGGCAGCCGACAATGAAAAAAAGGAGCGGGAACTGCGCAAAAAGGCGCAGGAGACAGAGCAGCAGTTAGAACAGGCAGTTGCGAAATTTCACAAGGCGCAGTCAAGACTGGAGTTTTTAAAAAATATCGCGGAGCGGTATGACGGCTACGGAAGCAGTATACGGCGCGTGATGGAGCAGAGGGCGAAAACACCCGGTATTTTAGGCGTTGTCTCCGACCTGATTCAGGTCGGACAAAAATATGAGACGGCGATTGAGACAGCGCTCGGCGGCAGAATTCAGAACATTGTCACAGAAGACGAACAGACAGCAAAGCAGATGATTGCTTTTTTAAAACAGAACCGCTATGGCCGTGCGACATTTCTTCCGCTGACGAGCGTAAAAGGAAATCAGTCTTTTTCCAATCCGGACGCATTAAAAGAAGACGGCGTTATTGGGCTTGCGAATACGCTTGTGACTGCGGATGAAAAATACAGCGGCGTGTTGTCTTATCTGCTGGGACGGACAGTTGTTGTTACGGATATCGACAAAGCGACTGCGCTTGCAAAAAAATACCGCTATGCGCTCTCCATTGTCACACTTGAGGGAGAATCGTTAAGCCCCGGCGGATCCATGACCGGCGGCGCATTTAAAAATACGGGCAGTCTGCTTGCAAGGAACCGCGAGATTGAAGAACTGGAAACGTCCATAAAAAGCCTGGGAAAAGATGTGTCCATAAAACAGAAAGATTTGGGCGGGATCAAAAAAAAGCTTGAGGATCTGGCCGGATTGACAGAGAAGAACAGAAAGGAACTGCAGGCGCAGTATATTGAGCAGAATACGGCCCAGATGAACGCAGACAGGGCGGCGGAACAAAAAAGTGAGAGCGAGGCGTTTTGTTTAGGCTTAAGGGCGGAGAGCAGCGATCTTGAAAAGCAGCTGGCAGAGATCAGAGAAAATAAAGAAAAAATCGCACAGGAGATGGAGTCTGCCAAATTGCGGGAAGAGCAGCTTGCAGGTGATAGCGAAGAGCTGGAGAAAATGTTGGCGGAATACGGTAAAAAAGAGGAAGCCGTACAGAAAGAAGCCTCTGCTGCGCAGCTCACAGAAGCCGGATTGCGGCAGAAAGCAGAGTTTGCGGATACAAACCTGACGCGAATCCGGGGCGAATTATCGCACTTTCAAAGAGAGAAAGAAAATTTTGTCAATGAGGCAGAGACAGCGAAAGGGGAGGCAGAGAAAAAGAGGAGTGAGATTGAGGAAATCCAGAAAGCGATTGCCGCATCCAATGAGGAACAGGAACGTCTTACAACCGAATTAAAGGACGCCACAGAGCAAAGGGAACAGCTGCAGGCCGGGCACAGGAGTTTTTTTCAGAAGCGCGAGGAGGTTTCCGGTCATATTGCACAGCTGGATCGGGAAATCTTTCGTCTGAACAGCCAGAAAGAAAAGTTGGAGGAGGCGGGCGAGAGCAGGACGAACTACATGTGGCAGGAATATGAACTGACGCTTCATGCGGCGATGGAATTGCGCTGCGGGGAATATAAAAATTTATCCGAGCTTCGAAAAATGGTATCTGCGGTCAAAGATGAGATACGCGGGCTTGGCGACGTCAACGTCAATGCAATCGAGGATTATAAGGAGGTATCGGAACGCTATGAGTTTTTGAAAACGCAGCATGACGACCTTGTGGAGGCGGAAAAAACGCTGCTTGGAATTATAGAAGAACTTGACGCGGGAATGCGCAAACAGTTTCTGGAAGAATTTGCCCGTATGCAGAGGGAATTTGACAAAGTGTTTAAGGAACTGTTCGGAGGGGGACGCGGCGCGCTGGAACTGGTGGAAGACGAGGATATTTTAGAGTGCGGGATTCGTATCATTGCACAGCCGCCGGGAAAATGGCTGCAGAATAAGATGCAGATGTCCGGAGGGGAGAAAGCGCTGACGGCGATTTCACTGCTGTTTGCCATTCAAAATCTGAAACCGTCTCCGTTTTGTCTGCTGGATGAAATTGAGGCTGCGTTAGACGACTCCAATGTAGACCGATTTGCAAAATATCTGCAGAAACTGACAAAGAATACACAGATCATTGTCATTACGCACCGACGCGGTACCATGGGAGCGGCAGACCGTCTTTACGGAATTACCATGCAGGAAAAAGGAGTTTCGACACTGGTGTCAGTCAATCTGATAGAAAATGAACTGGAGCAGTGAGAGGGAGAATAACGATGGAAAAGAAAGAAAAAAAAGAGAAGAAAGGTTTTTTCAGCCGTCTTGTAGCGGGACTTAGCAAGACAAGAGACAATATTGTTTCCGGAATTGACTCCATATTTTCCGGTTTTTCGAAAATTGACGAGGAGTTTTATGAGGAGATCGAGGAAACGCTGATTATGGGGGATATCGGCGTGGCGGCAACAGAGGAGATCATAGAGAATCTGCGTCAGAAAGTGAAAGAAAACCATATCAAACAGCCCGCAGAGTGCAAGGAGCTTTTGATTGCAAGCATTAAAGAGCAGATGGATGTCGGTGAGACAGCATATCGGTTTGAACAGGAAAAATCAGTAGTTCTTGTGATCGGTGTAAACGGGGTCGGAAAGACGACTTCGGTCGGGAAACTTGCCGGAAAATTAAAAGACGAAGGAAAGCGTGTTGTAATTGCGGCTGCCGATACCTTTCGTGCGGCAGCCGGAAACCAGCTGCAGGAGTGGGCAAACCGCGCCGGGGTTGATATGATCGGCGGCCAGGAGGGGCAGGATCCCGGTGCAGTTGTCTATGATGCGGTTGCGGCGGCGAAAGCCAGGAATGCGGATGTGCTCTTATGCGATACGGCCGGACGTCTCCACAACAAAAAAAATCTGATGGAAGAGCTTCGCAAAATTAACCGTATTCTGGAAAAAGAGTACCCGGACGCTTTTCGTGAAACGCTTGTTGTACTGGATGCAACAACAGGACAGAATGCGCTGATGCAGGCGAAAGAATTTTCGGATGTTGCAGATATCACAGGAATTGTCCTGACTAAGATGGACGGAACGGCGAAAGGAGGCATAGCCGTGGCGATCCACTCCGAACTTGGCATTCCGGTGAAATATATCGGTGTAGGCGAAACAATCGAAGATCTGCAAAAATTTGACGCCAACGAGTTTGTGAACGCGCTGTTTTCAAAACCGCAGGATGGCGGGAATGAATAGAAAAGGGAGGAGTAACATGCTGACATTGGATCAATTTGAGGAGGCAAGCGAAAAAGTAAGAGAAGTCACGCTGGAGACGAAACTGGTATACAGCGATTACTTCAGTGACAAGACCGGAAATAAAGTCTGGTTAAAGCCGGAAAATATGCAGTTTACCGGGGCATATAAAGTGCGTGGAGCGTATTATAAGATCAGTACGCTCTCGGAGGAAGAGCGCAAAAGAGGACTTATCACAGCATCCGCAGGAAATCATGCGCAGGGCGTAGCCTATGCCGCAAAATGTTACGGATGCAAAGCGGTGATCGTAATGCCGACAACGACGCCGTTAATCAAAGTGAATCGTACGAAAGGGTATGGGGCGGAAGTGATCCTGTATGGCGACGTCTATGACGAGGCCGCTCAGAAAGCCTGTGAGCTGGCCGACAAAGAAGGATACACATTTATCCATCCGTTTGACGATCCTGTGGTTGCGACCGGGCAGGGAACCATTGCAATGGAGATTTTTAAAGAACTGCCGCTGGTGGAATATATTCTTGTTCCAATCGGCGGCGGCGGACTGGCAACCGGTGTTTCCACGCTGGCAAAATTATTAAATCCAAATATAAAAGTGATTGGAGTGGAGCCAGCCGGTGCAAACTGTATGCAGGCCTCATTTGAAGCAGGAAAAGTGACAACACTTGAGAGCGTAAACACAATTGCAGACGGAACGGCGGTCAAAACGCCGGGAACACAGATTTTTCCATATATCCGGGAAAATCTGGACGATATTATAACCGTAGAGGACGACGAGTTGATTGTCGCATTTTTGGATATGGTGGAAAATCATAAGATGGTAGTGGAAAATTCGGGACTTTTGACTGTGGCGGCATTAAAGCACCTGAATGTAAAGGATAAGCGCATTGTTGCGATCTTAAGCGGCGGAAATATGGATGTGATTACCATGTCGTCCGTTGTACAGCAGGGACTCATTTTCCGTGACCGTATTTTTACCGTATCGGTACTTCTGCCGGATAAACCGGGTGAACTTGCGAAAGTATCGCAGGCGCTTGCGGCCGAACAGGGCAATGTAATTAAACTGGAGCATAATCAGTTTGTAACAACAAACAGAAGCGTAGCCGTGGAACTCCGGATTACGCTGGAGAGCTTTGGTACGGCCCATAAAAAACAGATCATCCAATCGCTGGAGAAAAAAGGCTATAAGCCCAAAGTCGTACGTACCATTTTATAAACAGAATATGGTATCATAATATACGACATCAGGTACGATTTCAAAAAATATTAAATTATGAGATAAGAAAAGGAGAAGATATCCAATGAAAAAAATTGAAGAGTACGTCAGAACAATTCCGGATTTTCCGGAGGAGGGAATTTTATTTCGCGATGTGACCAGTGTTCTGCAGGATGCGGAAGGGTTTAAGCTGGCGGTAGATTCCATGATTCAGCTGTTGGACGGCCTGGAATTCGATGTGATTGCCGGTGCGGAATCCAGGGGGTTTCTGTTTGGCGCCCCGATTGCGTATGCGCTTGGCAAGCCTTTTATTCCTGTGCGCAAGAAAGGGAAACTTCCCTGTGAGACTGTCTCTGCGGAATATGCGCTGGAATACGGTACGGCGGAAATTGAGATACATAAAGATGCGATTTTGCCGAAACAGAGAGTAGTTTTGATTGATGACCTGATTGCGACCGGCGGTACCATGGAAGCGGCGATCCGTCTGATTGAGCAGCTTGGAGGGGAAGTCGCAAAAGTTCTGTTTTTAATGGAATTAAAAGGTTTAAACGGAAGGCAGAGGCTTGCCGCCTACGATGTAGCCTCCGTTATTGTCTACGAGGGGAAATAAAGCGCAGACGCGGAGGGATTTACAGGAATTACCAATGCATTTTTTTCCGGAACATGCTATCATAAAAGAAAAAGCGATGTGTGGATGAAAATGAGAACAAAGAAAAAAGTAATAATCACAGCAGTAAGCATCATACTGATTCTGACAGCCGTATATTTTCTTCTGGTCAATTTTCTGGTAAGCGCGGCACTGGTTCCCTCCTTTATGGAAAAACTGGAATCTTTTGAGCGAATTACCGAGGAGAGCTTTGCCAGGCAGGTTCAGTCAGCCGATATCAAAGTAAATCACAGTGAGGCGGTAAAAGAGACAAAAGACTGGCTTTACGACGAAAAAAAAGAGATGAAAAAGAGCAAAAAAATTACCGCAGTCACAAAAGACGGCTATACTCTTGTTGCGAGAGAGTTTGACGCGGCAGAGGAGAGCAGCAGATGGGCGCTTTTGCTGCATGGATATACCGGCAGCAAGGAAGAGATGTATCCGTTTGCATACTGGTATCATGAGCAGGGGTACCATGTGATCGTGCCTGATCTGCGCGCGCAGGGCGAGAGCGAGGGCGATTACATAGGAATGGGCTGGACGGACCATACAGACTGTATGCTCTGGATTGACTATATCCTTTCGCAGAATGAATCCGCGTCGATTGTACTGCACGGGCAGTCTATGGGCGCCGCAACGGCGCTTATGATGGCCGGCGATCAAAGTCTTTCGTCGAACGTAAAGGCCGTTATTTCGGACTGTTCGTACACAGATGCCTATACGATGTTTGGAGAGAAAATAAAGGAGTGGTTTTCACTGCCGGCATTTCCGCTTGTGGATTCTGCGTGTCTTGTCTTAAAAATACGGGGCGGCTATGATCTGATGGATGCGTCGGCGCTGGAAGCCGTAAAAAAGGCAAAAATACCGATTCTTTTTATTCACGGCGATCAGGACGCAATGATTTCGGTCGACATGTCAAAGGATCTGTATGAAGCTGCGAACGGTGAGAAAGAGCTGTTAATTGTAGAGGGGGCGGGCCATGCGCAGGCACAGGATAAAGATCCGGATACCTATTTTGTAACAATTTCGTCATTTTTGGAAGCAAAAATGTAAAAAATTCCGAATAACTGAAAGAAAAAATTAATATTTTTGTGAAAATGTTTGGTTCTACTTTTACACAATAAAGTCCTGATGTGGATTATATGGATTGAAAATGCTCCGAAAGTACTATTTTTATGGACAAAAGTATCGAAAAAAATTTGTATCGGCCATGCATAGCAAATTTGACTTTTGGATATAATTTAGTATGATAAGTAAAAAGTAAATCCTGTTTTGGTACAGGTTGGCTTTTATGTATCATTCTTGAGGAAAGGAGCAAAATGAGTAAAAAAATATTGGACGCGGCGATAACGGCGGCATTTTGTGCCTGCCTGATCATGGCGCCCAACATTCAGGAAAAGGAAGAGAACCATGAGCAGGGCAGTTTGGAGGTTTTTGCAGCATGCCGAATGAAAAAACCGGAAACTGCAGTAGCGGGTGTTTTCGAGGAACTTTTCGAACATTCATTTACGACAGAATCAGGTGAAGAGACAGCTATTGAAAGAAATGAAGTCGTTCTTGTAACATCACAGGAAGAGAATATAGAGAGTTATACAGATTTTAAAAATACAATCCCTGTGAGAGCCAAAGTGGCAAGAGAAGTACCAGTCATCAAAAACCGCTGGAATATTACACTTACGGCGGATGAAATTGATCTTTTGGCCAGAATCGTCTGGCTGGAAGCAAACGGCGAACCTGTGCAGGGGCAGCAAGCCGTCGTGGAAGTTATTTTTAACCGGATGGCTTCCGACTTATATCCGAATACACTTTACGATGTACTCAGTCAAAAGAATCCGGTACAGTTCTGTTCCTGGAAAAACAGGAACAGGGCAGTGCCCACGGACAAAGAATATCAGTCCATTCATCAGGTGTTAGACGGAAATACAAGCATATTAAGAAATGATACACTTTATTTTTCCACAAAGCCGCTGACTGCTAATACCGATATCAGAATCGGTGGACACAGTTTTTGTTATTAAAGCAGTTGGGAACAGTAAAAACAGCTTTCTTTTTTAAAAGAAAGCTGTTTTTTTGTACGATCCTGTTGTAAAATAAGATATCAGAAAAAATGATGAGGTCCTGATCGGCTATGAGAGAAGAACTGTTAAGAGAACTGAAAAAAATCACTGCGGAAGAGCAGCGTATCTTAAATGGAAAGAACGAGATTGAAAAAGAGCTGTATGTCAGCAGTGATTATAATATCTTCGACGCAAAAAAACTGCTTGAAGACGGCAAACTGATATCCATTCGCACACATACGCGCTTTATCCATTTCCCGGAGCATACACATAACTATGTGGAAGTGATTTATATGTGTTCCGGCAGTACGCATCACCTGATCAATGGAAATGATGTTATTTTAAAAGAGGGGGAGCTTCTGTTTTTAAATCAGAATGCGCTGCAGGAGATTTATCCTGCCGGCGAGGATGACATTGCCGTTAATTTTATTATACTGCCTGAGTTCTTTGACAGCGCTCTGCGCATGATGGAGGCAGGGGAAAATATGCTGCGCGATTTTATCGTGGATTCGCTGCGCGGAGAGAAAAATACAAGCGGATATCTTCATTTCAGGGTTGCCAATGTTCTGCCGATTCAGAATCTTGTGGAAAATCTGATCTGGACAATCCAGAATAAACAGCCAAACAAGCGCAGCATCAATCAGGTGACAATGGGACTGCTGTTTTTGCAGCTGATGAATCAGATGGACAAGATAGAGACGGATCAGGCAGACGGGGAACAGAGGTTTGTGATTAAAGTGCTTGGGTACATAGAAGAGCATTACCGTGACGGGGAGCTGTCTGATCTTGCGGCCAAAATGCATTATGATATCTACTGGATGTCGCGTGAGATCAAAAAGCGGACAGGTATGACCTATACGGAACTGATTCAGGGCAGACGTCTGTCTCAGGCTGCATACCTCCTGTCACATACGGCAATGTCAGTGATGGAGATCGGTATGTCGGTAGGCTATGAAAATATGAGCTATTTTCATCGTATTTTCCGGGAGAAATATGGGATGACTCCAAGAAAATACCGCGTTTTGGAACAGCAGTCACAGGATGGGGCAGTCTGAGAAAACACACAGGCGTATTTTAAATCCATGCGGAAACAAAATTACTCCTGTTCATAGATCTTATAGTGATGCTTCTTCAAAAGAGCACAGGATTCTTTCAATGATTTTTCATCATACAGTTCCAGGCGCAGTACGCCTGATTCGAATTCCCTGTTATGGATGATACCGATATTTCTGATGTTAAGGTTGTTGCTTGCAAGGATCGTTGCAACGGTTGCGATTCCGCCTGCTTCATCCAGAAGATCCAGATACAGTTCGTACACTTTCTTCAGCGCCCCTTTTGCGGGTATTGTGATCGAATCCCGATAATCTTTCGCCTGTGAGAACGAGGCGAGAAGAGATTCACTGTCAGAATTTACGATATCTTCCCGTGTTTTTGCAAGCATATCCATATAAATGTCAATCAGTTTTAACAGCTGTTTCCGATTGGAAAGGCAGATATTTTCCCACATGACAGGAGACGAGGATGCGATTCTGGTGATATCTTTAAAACCGCCTGCTGCGATGGTCTTCATTGTTTGGTTTTCATCATCGTTTCCCCGCACCAGATTGACAAGGTTGTACGCAATAATATGCGGCAGATGGCTGATCGCCGCGGTTGCATAATCATGCGCTTCGTAATCCAGGATCAGGGGAATTGCGCCCAGTTCTTTCACAATATCGCGGAAAGCGCGGATTGCGTTTTCGTCTGACCGGGTAGTCGGTGTAATAATGTAGTAAGCGTTTTCCAGCAGGCAGGCATCGGCATTCGAGAGCCCTGTTTTCTCGGAACCCGCCATCGGATGGCCGCCGATAAACTGCTCTTCCATATCAAGAGAGATTACAGCCTGATGGATATCTGATTTGACGCTTCCGACATCAGTAATGATACAGCCCGGTTTTATATTCCCTTTTAACATGCGCAGGTATTCCATATTTTTCTGAACCGGCGTACATAAAAAAATATAATCGCAGTCGTAAAAATCTTTGATCTCACATAAATCGCTGTTTTCAATCAGATTCTGTTTATATGCATCGGCGACCGTCTTAAGATGGCCGGCAGTGGCAATTATTTTCAGGCCCGGGTGGAGTTTTTTCAGACGTTTGGCGATGGAGCCGCCTATCAGCCCTAAGCCGATAAATCCAATTTTATAAAGAGACATAGAAAAACCTGTACCTTTCTGTCACATTTTCTTTCATAATAAAGATTTCTGCGCAAAAAGTCAAGAATTCGTTACTCTGTTTACAGCAGGGAGGTTCAGCCGTGAGGCAGTAATGGAAACAGTGGAAATTACAATGCAGTTATGTTATAATTTCTAAGAGACGGGTATCCGACAGTATTTCTGAGAGAGGCTCATCAGAGATTGGCGTGGTTTGGTATGGGAGGAAAAGAAACAGAAATGTTGAAGAGTACAATGAGCAAAGAAAGAGTCCATAAAAAGAGGCGGCGCCGGGCGTTTGCGGTTGTTTTGACCGCATTGATGTGCGGCATGGGAGTGTTTGGATGTGCCGGCAGCGCGCCCGATTCGGCTTCCACGGCCGGGGGAGATGCGGTCGGCACAGAAGAGCGTGGAACTACATATGCGCAGAAAGCAGTCGATTTTGATCATAAACTGGACGAGTATGCGCCGTTAAAAAGAGAATATAATTTCTATTTTACCTATAAAATGGTACATCCCTGGTGGGATGCGGTGGCGCTTGGAATTGAAGATGCGGCAAACCAGTACCAGCAGAAAGGCGTGACCATAAATTACGAGTATCTTGCCCCGGAGGAGGCTTTGGCCGAAGAACAGATCAGGCGTCTTACCGATGCGGCCGGCAGGGGGTTTGACGTGATCGGTGTAGATGTGGCGGATGTCGCAAAAGTTACGCCGGTGATCAATGAACTGATCGCTGAAGGGCAAAAAGTAATGACATTTTCCAGTTCCGATGCGGGGAAAGAAGACGGGTGCGACAGGATTGCCTATGTAGGGAATACGCATAACTATGAGGACGGTGCCGATCTGACAGAGGCGCTTTGTAAAAAACTGTCCTATCGCGGTAAAGTAGCGATTCTGGTGGGCGTAAAGGAAGCGCCATGTCATGAAGATCGGGCTCTTGGTGCGAAAGACGTGATTGCTGGCTATCCGGGAATGGAAATTGCAGAAGTTGCATACGATGAGGACAATGTGGAGAAAGCGTATGATCTGACAAAAGAGATTTTGGAAAAACATTCGGATCTGGCAGGGATTATCTGCTGTAATATGTGTAATCCTGTCGGTGCTGCAAGGGCAGTGGTAGAAGCCGGCCGTGAGGAGCAGATTGTGATTGTCGGCATGGATCACGACCAGGAGGCGCTTTCCTGGCTGAAAGACGGTGTTATTTATGCGCTTGGTGTGCAGGATTGTTATTCGATCGGCTTTGATACGGTGCAGGTCGCGGTTAAAATCGCAGACGGGCATTTGCCCGGGGAAGCTTATCCGGAAAAAACAGAAGAGAACACAACAATTATTTATCAGGACGAAGCAGATGGGATGCTTCGGATTTTGTATGGGAAAATGGAGTAGGGGCGACAGGAGTACATAATGAAGATTTCAGGTCAGGATAGAATCAACGGAAAACAGAAAAAACAGACGGCAGTCTATGCGGCGGTATGCGGAACTCTGATTGCGGCTGTTTTTCTGCTTACGACAATCTGGGTGTCAAACGGGGCAAGCAGCGGTACAAATGAAGCAGTAAACAAAGTCAGTGAATTTTATCTGGAAGAACTTGCCGGGCGCAGGGCGCAGGTAGTTTCCGAGGAACTGAAAAATCATTTTGATTATATTGAAAATGCTCTGAAGATCATAGAACCCTCCGATTTGAAAACGCAGGAAGCGCTGCGGGCGTTTCTGGGAAAAGTAAAAAAGCTGTATGGCGTTGACAAATTTGCGATGATAGATGAAAACGGCATTGTATATACCGAACACAGCACGACTTCAGGGCTCAGCAGGTATCATTTCCTGTCCGGGGAACTGGAGGGGCCCACAGTCAGTACAACCAGTCTGTATGGGGCAAAGAAACAGGTGATATTGGCGCTTCCGGTGGACGATCTGGAATTTGCGGGGGCGCGCATCAAAGTATGCTTTACACAGTTTGAGATTGATGAAATGATAAGTTCGCTGACCTTAAAGACCAGTGTTAACGAGACTTACTGTGGTCTGTATTATGGGAATGGGGAAGATTTGACAAACGAAGATTTTGGAAATATAAAATCAGGTTATAATCTTCTTGCGGTACTCCGGGATGCCGACTTTGCAGACGGATACAGTTATAATCGGATGAAAGAGGACTTTACGAACGCAAGACAGGGACAGGCGGTATTTGACTTAAACGGTTCCAGGGAGGCGCTCTGTTATATACCTGTGGAAGGTACGAACTGGATGCTTACAATATTAATCCGTGATAATGTAATCAGCAGTCAGATCAGTTCGATCAGTTCCGGTATGATGCGCCGCGGGATTGTTCAGATTATTATTACTGTAATCGCAATGTTTGCGGTGTTTCTGGTTTTGATAGGCCAGTCCAGAAAGAACGCGCGAGTTTTGCTGGAGCAGGAGCGGGCGGACGCAAATCGGATTCGCGCGGCATTTGCTCAGATAGAAAAGGAACAGGCGGCCATGGACAATATCCATGCGGCGCTGGGGTCCGGCCTGTGGAGTATGGAATTTGACGGGCATGCGAAGATGATCGCCTGTACATGGTCGCAGGCTTTCAGGAAAATGATCGGATATGACACGGAAGCGGAATTTCCGAATAAGCTGGATTCCTGGCTGAATCTGCTGCATCCGGAAGAAAAAGAATATGTGATTAACGAATACTGGGATACGGTTAACGATTATACAGGTGATAAAACATATGATGTGGAATACCGCCTGTTGACAAAGGAAGCCGGATATCGGTGGTTTCATTCGGCCGGACGTCTGTCGAGGCGGGAGGACGGTTCTCCGATCACTTTCGTAGGTCTTTTTATTGATATCGACGACGAGAAGAAAATGGAAGAATGTCTTGAGAGACAGACAGTCGATCTGCAGGATGCGCTTGCAGCGGCACAGCATGCCAACAGGGCAAAGACGACATTTTTAAATAATATGTCGCATGACATCAGGACGCCGATGAACGCGATCATCGGATTTACTTCGCTTGCGGCGGCGCATATTGACAACAGGGAACAGGTACAGGATTATCTGTCAAAGATCACCACATCCAGCAACCATCTGCTCAGTCTGATCAATGATGTATTGGATATGAGCCGTATTGAAAGCGGAAAAGTTAAAATAGAGGAGAAAGAAGCTTCCCTGCCAGAGATTATGCATGACATAAAGACAATTGTACAGGCGGATATCACGTCCAGACAGCTTGAGTTTTATATTGATACAGCAGACGTCATCAATGAAACAATCCTGTGCGACAAGTTAAGGTTAAATCAGGTTTTGCTCAATTTACTGAGCAATGCGATGAAATTTACAAAGCCGGGAGGTATTGTAAGCGTGCGTATTCTGCAGAAAAATAATGCGCCCGAGGGATTTGCCTCTTATGAGTTTCAGGTAAAAGACACCGGGATCGGTATGAGCAAAGAATTCCTGGAACATGTGTTTGAACCGTTTGAGAGAGAAAAGACAAGTACGGTCAGCGGTATACAGGGAACCGGGCTTGGAATGGCGATTACAAAAAATA
The DNA here is from genome assembly GCA_947088675.1 of uncultured Roseburia sp. Classification (GTDB taxonomy): domain Bacteria; phylum Bacillota; class Clostridia; order Lachnospirales; family Lachnospiraceae; genus Roseburia. Next base: position 8,666 of record CAMUHN010000014.1, on the reverse strand, counting down.
TTGTGGATATGATGGGCGGCACGATCTCTGTTTCCAGTGAGGAGGGAAAAGGGACGACGTTTCTCGTAGCGCTGCAGTTTCAGACATGCTCCGGTACGGTACGACAGGATGTCGTTCCGGAGTTAAAGGGGCTGCGTGCGCTTGTGGCGGATGATGATTTTAACACCTGTTCGAGTGTGACAAATATGCTTTCTGTGATCGGGATGCGGCCCGACTGGACGACTTCCGGCAAGGAGGCTGTGCTCCATGCAAAACTGGCGGCGGAGCAGGGAGATGACTATGCTGTTTATATCATAGACTGGCTTATGCCGGATATGAACGGCATTGAGGTTGTTCGGCGCATCCGTGGTTTCATCGGAGAGGATAAGCCGATTATTATACTGACTGCTTATGACTGGTCGGATATAGAGGAAGAGGCAAAAGATGCAGGCGTTACGGCTTTTTGTTCCAAACCGATCTTCCTGTCCGAGCTTCGGGAAATATTAGAATCCCCGTTTGCTGTTTCTAAGGAAGAAGAACCGGATTTGGATGATAACACTGTATTTTCCGGCAGAAAAATCCTTCTTGTTGAGGACAATGAAATTAATCAGGAGATTGCGGTAGAAATCTTAAAGGAGGCGGGGTTTGAGATGGATGTCGCTGATAACGGCGCAATTGCAGTGGAGAAAGTCAGACACGCCGTACCGGGGCAATACGATCTTATCCTGATGGATATTCAGATGCCGGTAATGGACGGATATGAGGCTGCAAGACAGATTCGCGCACTGAAAAACTGCGCGCTTTCCGATATTCCGATTATTGCGATGACGGCAAATGCGTTTGAGGAGGATAAAAAGGCCGCGTTTGACGCAGGGATGAACGGACATGCGGCAAAACCTATCGATACGCCCAAACTGATGGAACTGCTCAGGGAGGTCTTAAAATAGAAAAATAATTGGTAAAAATGAATAAATAAGTTGTAAAAACTACTTTTATTTAGTACAATATATCCATACTAGGGTTAACAGCAAAGCTGTTGCAGAATGGAGGATCATATGAAGATTTATACGACGGACAGAATTCGGAATGTTGTCTTGCTGGGACACGGCGGATGCGGCAAGACAAGCCTTGTGGAGGCAATGGCATATCTTTCGGGAATGACAACACGTATGGGAAAAGTCACCGACGGCAATACCGTCAGCGATTATGACAAAGAGGAGATCAAACGTCATTTTTCCATTAACACCTCGGTTGTTCCGATCACATGGGAAGACACAAAGATCAACATTCTGGATACGCCGGGATATTTTGATTTTGTAGGCGAGGTAGAGGAGGCAGTCGGCGTTGCGGATGCCGCGATTATAGTGGTTTCCGGAAAATCCGGCATTGAAGTAGGGACAAAAAAAGCATGGGAAATCTGTGAGAAATACAAACTGCCGCGTATGGTATTCGTGACGGATATGGATATAGACGAGGCGAGCTACCGTCAGGTTGTAGAGGATCTGCAGGATATGTATGGCAAGCACATAGCGCCGTTTCATCTTCCGATTCGTGAGAACGGCGAATTTGTCGGTTATGTCAATGTGCTGCAGCAGAGAGCAAAACGATGGAAACCGGACGGCAGTGTCGAGAAGACAGAAGTGCCGGATTACTCGATTGAGAATTTAAATCTTTGCAGGGAAGCGCTGATGGAAGCGGTTGCAGAGACGAGCGAAGAGTTTATGGAGCGCTATTTTAACGGCGACGAGTTTTCGGAGGACGAGATTCGTCAGGCGCTGCGTGTCAATGTTGCAGACGGAAGCATTGTTCCTGTTCTGATGGGGTCCAACATACTGGCCCGCGGCATGTATACGTTGATGGTCGATATTGTAAAATATTTGCCAAGCCCGGAAAAAAGGAGCTGTACCGGTATCAATGCCAAGACAAACGAAGTGTACAATGCAGACTATGATTTTTCGAAGCCAAAGTCGGCTTATGTGTGGAAGACGATTGCAGATCCGTTTATTGGAAAATATTCTCTGATCAAAGTGAATTCCGGGGTCATCAAACCCGATGACGTTCTGTTTAACCATCACAAGGATACGGAAGAAAAAATTGGCAAATTATATGTTTTAAACGGCAACAAACCAGTGGAGGTAAAAGAACTGCATGCAGGGGATATCGGCGCGCTGGCAAAGCTGACTTCTGTGACGACAACCGATTCGCTTTCCACAAAAAATAATCCGATTCTGTATATCAGGACGACAATCTCCACACCCTATACATATAAGCGATATAAGGGCAAAAACAAAGGCGACGAGGATAAGATTTCACAGGCGCTTCAGAAGCTGATGGCCGAGGATCTTACGATCAGATCCGTAAATGACAGTGAAAACGGCCAGACTCTTTTGTACGGGATGGGGGATCAGCATCTTGAAATTATCGCCGCAAAGCTGCTGGAGCGCTACAAAGTAGAAATTGAGCTCTCAAAGCCAAAAGTAGCTTTCCGTGAGACAATCCGCAAAAAATCAGATGTGGAATACAAATATAAAAAGCAGTCCGGCGGACATGGGCAGTATGGTCATGTTAAAATGACTTTTGAGCCGTCCGGCGATCTTGAGACACCGTATGTATTTGATCAGTGCGTCGTGGGCGGAGCAGTGCCGAAAAATTATTTTCCGGCGGTGGAAAAGGGCGTTTCGGAAGCGGTGGAAAAAGGCCCGATGGCGGCATATCCGGTTGTCGGCGTAAAAGCCGTGTTATACGACGGTTCGTATCATCCTGTAGATTCCTCCGAGATGGCGTTTAAGGTAGCTACAGTGCAGGCATTCAAAAAAGGCTTTATGGAAGCATCTCCTGTATTGTTAGAGCCGATTGCATCTCTTAAAGTTGTCGTACCGGACAAATATACAGGTGATATTATGGGGGATCTGAACAAACGGCGCGGCAGAGTCCTTGGTATGAATCCGGCTGACGGCGGATATCAGGAGATTGTCGCGGATATTCCATATATGGAACTCTATGGATACAATACGGATCTGCGCTCCATGACAGGCGGAAGCGGCACATTTTCGTATGAATTTGCAAGATACGAACAGGCGCCGTCCGATATTCAGGAAAAGGAAGTGGCGGCTCGCGCGTCCAAAATAGAAAACGGCGACTCATAAATTTAAATAACGACAGGGGGGATGTATCTGAAACTGCAAAATATCATGACTGCAATTTTTTATACAGCTATCCTGTTGTTCAATGATCCGCGCATGCATTCCTTTTATCTGCTGCAGAGTGAGGCGGCGCGTATTTCAGACCGGATTTATCTGCCCGCAGCACAGGCAGAATATATTCATATTGATTATATGTTAAATGGCGGCTCGGACAACGGCGGGAATCCTGTGGTGCTGAAACAGGAAAATCTTCCTTTTTCACTGGCAATTCCGCACCGCGACGGATATAATTTTGCCGGGTGGTATAAGGACAGCGAATGCCGTGAAAAAACGGACTGTATTGCATCTGTGGAAAACAGCAGGCTTGTTCTTTTTGCGAAGTGGACAGAACCGATTGATAATCAGCGCAATGTAGAACTGTATTCATACCACGCAAACTCCAAACTGGATCAAAACCAGAAAAAATTAAAAGACTGCAGCTACCGTTTTCTGGAGCAGTTAAACATACCCGGAACGCCAGGGACAAGGGAGACGGACTATAAGAACCGTTACATTAACAGCGGCGGGCAGTATTTCCAGGGACTTGTAATGACAGAAGAGCTTGTGCTGATGACGGCTTATACCGAAGAAACGGAATTGTCCGGTTCCCTGCTGGCGTTTGACCGCAAATCAGGAGAGTATCTTGCGGCGATTGGGATGAAAACGGAAAGTCATCTGGGAGGGATTGCATATGACGGAGAAAATATCTGGATATGCCATTCTGTCTCTGCGACAATTGAGCGGATTGCCTATCGGGATATTCTTGCAGCCGCCAATGCCGCTCCAAAATGTTATATAGAGCTTTCTGTGCCAAAACAGGAGTACTGCGTGGAGAATAAACCGTCGTGTATCACATATGAGAACGGTTTGATCTGGGTTGCGACACACGACAGGCGTTTTCATTCGCAGGTAGTCTCTTATCATTACGATAAAAGGTCGGACAGGCTTTTGCGCGGGGAGAGCTACCGCCTTCCAAGCAAAGTGCAGGGAATTGCGTTTGACACAGACGGGAAAGTGTATCTTAGCACATCGTTTGGCAGGAATAATTCATCTTATTTAAAGGTATATCACTCGCTTTGCGCAATGGATAAAAAACCGGACCGTCCAGCCATAAAGGTGGAGATGCCGCCGTGTTCCGAGGAGATTGTGGCGGAAAACGGGTATCTTTACGTGTTGTTTGAGTCCGCGGGACAGAAATATTTCGAGGGGACAGACGGGCGCGGAAAGTCAGATGCGCCGATTGACAAGCTGCTGGAAATTAAGACGGTTTCTCTGTGGTAAAAAATGTGCTCTGTATGGATTACAGGGCACATTTTCTGATCCTTATTATGGTTTCTGCGGGTTCTGGCGCTTCATCATGGCAACAATTTTGTCGGCTTTTGCCGCTTCATCCGGCGTCATATTCTGTTTAAACAGATTGATCAGCAATTCAGTCTCCGGATTTGAAAACTGAATGTTGTTTGATTTTGCCGAATTGACAAACGAAAGTAAAAAAGGCATCATTTCCTGCATGGAAGAAGGTTTTTTCGTGTTTGCAAAATTCATTAAAAATTGAAGTTTTTCAGGAGCCATGCTTTTGAGCAGAGGGTTGTTTTCAAATATGCTAAAATCCATTTGTGTTACCTCAATAAATTCTGATTTCTTAATATTTTATACAGTTAACTGAAAACAGTTCCATAAGTTTCCATCATGTTTATGACATTTGCATATGTATCAATCATTTCCAGTTCTTTTTCGTTACAGAATCTGCGCAGTTCGTTTAGCATGGCCATCGTGTTATTTTCTTTTTCATCTACGGAGCACATGGAGAGTACTTTATCCTCCTGGGCAAATACCGAAGCCGTATTCTGCAGTTCCAGATATTTGATCAGAATGGCAAACTGGCGTTTTCTGTTTCCTTTCATATAGGGGACGGCTGTCTTTAACATTTGCAGCTCCCGGGTCTGTGTCATGTTGTCAAATGGTGTGAGTGTAGAATCTTCCATAGAGAATCCTCCGATAAAAAACGGGTTGTTTTTCTTATTTTATGAATAGAAAAGCTGCAATATGACAGACATATACATATCATATAGGGTAATCAGAGAAAGCAAAAGAAATACTGTTATTACGTAAACGGGAGAAGGGTGGCAAATGCTTGTAGTAGAAGAAAACAGTGTATATGAAATAGATGAAAGTTGTGTAAAACGAAGGGGCGTTTCCAAAGAATGCGCCGTTTATGAAAAACTGGCCGGGAGAGCCGACCTCATTTCCGGTACAAAGAAGGCATCTGATCCGCGTGCAGACAGGAAAGAAAAAGTAAGTTAGCGGCATTAAAAAAGAAGCGTTTTGAATATGGAAACAGATTCAAAACGCTTCTTTTTATGATAGAAAATCTGATTTGGGGTACCGCTTTCACGGTACCCCGGTTTCATTTTTCAAAACAGGATGTGTAATCTTAGCAGAAGCTGCCGTTGTTGCATCCGCAGCCACAACCGCCGTTGTTACCGCCACAGCAGAAGAGAAGCAGGATCAGCCATAAGCACTCGCTGTTGCCGCCGAAACCGCATCCGCATCCGCAGTTGTTTCCATTGCCAAGGAAAGAACCGTTACCGCCGCAGCAGCAGAGCAGAAGGATGATCCAGAGAATGGATCCGCATCCGCCTCCTTCGTTACAATTGCATCCACCACAGTTTGTTGCAGCTAAATCACTCATGTCATACCTCCAAAATTTTTTTTACACTGTATCTTATGTGCATGGGGGGAATGTGTGATTATTTTTTGCTGCGAAATTTCTTTTTTTCTTTCGAGGGAAAAAAGGACAGCAAATATGCCTGCCGCATATTGTTAATTTTATCCGGAAGTGATAAAATATATAATAATTGTATGAAATTTACAGGACAGGTTTTTTAACAGGGAAAGGGGGAGTGTCTTATGAGACTATGGAAGAAAGCCGTTAGTTATCTGCTTGTCACAGCGCTGCTGCTCGGATTCATTCCTGTACCGTATTTCGGGGACTCAGAGGTTATTTATGCGGTAGAAACGCCGCAGGGCCCAACATCGGGATCTTTTGAGGGAACTGACATCCGTTGGGAGTTGACAGAGGATACGACGGTGGATTGGGATCTTGCACAGGGAAAACCGTATAAGCTTACGCTCAGCGGAAGCGGCCAGATGCCGGCACTGGATGGGCCGGATTTGTACGGGTGGCATACCTGGCGCCCCTATATTACAACATTGTCCATCAGTGAGCGTATTACGAATGTTTCGCAATATGCGTTTTCGGATTTAGTCAGCATGAAGACGCTTTCACTGCCCGAAAGTATTGAGACGATCGGTGACAATGCGTTTGAGGGCTGTACACAGATTACGGCTGTTGCAATACCGGATCGCGTTGCTTCGATTGGCAGCATGTCATTTGCCCGCTGCCTTTCATTAAAAACAATTACATTTGGAACGGGATTAGAGACGATTGGAGAGCGTGCTTTTTATCCTGGTTTTGGCGATACCAATCAGATTGAACAGATAAATTTTAACGAAGGTCTTTTGACGATTGGAGCGGGAGCATTTGAGCGATGTACGAATCTTACTGCCGTAAATTTTCCGGACAGCCTGTGCACAATCGGAGCAAAAGCATTTTCCGATACCACGCTTAACGGTATTCTGCGGATTCCGCAGAATGTTTCAGAGATCGGAGAGGAAGCGTTTCGAAGCCATTATTATACGAGCGTCAGAGAAATTCAGGTGGCGGAGCAAAATACGAATTTTCGGGCGATCGATCATGTCCTCTATCAGACGGGGCAGGATGGGATTCCCGAGCGCGCTGTTTTTTACGCATCTGCATGTCAGGCATCGGAACTTCGGATCGCAGAAGGGACAAAAGTGATCGACCGGTCGGCTTTTGTCGGCTCTTCATATCTGACCAGCGTTGTTTTTCCTGACAGTCTGCAGTCGCTGAACGGGTATACATTCAGCTATTGCCCGGGCCTTATTAATCTTACAATAGGAAAAGGGCTGAAAAAGATTTCAGGTACTGATTTTGAATTCAGCACTCATCTGGCAAATGTTGCGGTTGATCCGGAGAATCCTTATCTGGAGGCAGCAGACAATGTGATCTATGCGAAAGACAGATCAAAATTATATCTTTATCCGGCTGCAAAGCCCGATACCTCCTATACGGTACTGCCGGAAACAAAACGGATTGATTACTGTGCCATCGTATTTGTCGCTGCGCTGCAGCAGCTGTATCTGCCGGAGAGCATAAACGGAATTCATGGATATGGAATCTATGATAATGAGAATCTGCGTGAAATTTATTTTGCCGGAGAAGCTCCAATCCTGGAAAATACGCACAGTCTGGAAAGCAATCACAAAAAAATGCTTGTTTATCGCACGAGCGGTTCACAGGGATGGGATTATGGCGTTTGGATGACATTTAATTCCGGAAAATTTGCGGAGTGGGATCCGGATCATGCCGGTACGCTGACGGGGAGTTTTGAGGGTCTCGACTGGGTGTACGAACAGTCCAACGGAAAGCTTTCGTTTACCGGATCCGGTGAGATTCCGGATTGCGAGGAGTGGTCGCCTGCGCCCTGGGGCGGCTATGTGGACCGGATACAGACGATCTACGCAGACGGTGTTACCAGGATTGGCGCGAACGCTTTTGCAGATGCGCAGGCGCTGCTTCTTCTGGAGACAGATGAGAGTTTACAGTCGGTAGGTGACGGTGCATTCCGCGGCTGTGTGAAATTGTGGTCGCCTGACATAGCGTCTGTGAAAACGATCGGAGCGGAGGCGTTTTTGAATTGTACATCCGTTTCGGAATTGACGCTTGAAACGGTCGAAACGATCGGAGCAGGGGCGTTTTTGGATTGTTCGTCTCTGAAATCCGTATATCCCGGCTCACATCTTACCGTATTGGAGCAGAATGTATTTTCCGGCTGTACGTCGCTTTCTGATTTTCTGATTCCGGAAAGTATTACAAAAATCGAGAGCAGAGCCTTTTATGGCTGCAAAGGTCTTGTTTCCATTAATATTCCTGCCAATATATCGTCGATCGGAGCGGGGGCGTTTGCATCGGATGAATGCCTTAAGAAAGTATATTTTTACGGAGGCGTTCCGGCAGTCTGGGCCGATGACAGTTTCCTGAACTGCAGCAGTGATCTGACGCTTTACTATCGAAAAGTCAATACGGGATGGGAGGTGTTCTCCGGTGGCTGGAACGGGATTCCAATCGTTGGTCTGGAACGGTTCTACACCGAGGGGCAGGATCATTACTCGTTTGATAACAGCGCCGCATCGTTTGGCTATCCGGGCGGCTATCAGATTCCAAGGCAGCGTTATGTAGATGTGCTGGACAGTATTGTGAAAGGGACATATTATTTTGTAGTCAATGGCAGATGGCAGGGCAGCTGTTATGGGATGGCGGCATCTACGCTGTCATTTTACGAGAATCCGACCGAGTATAAAGTCCAGGATTATGATGCTTCTGCGAAAAATCTGTTTGCACTTGGCGCGCCGCGCAGAGCG
>CAMUHN010000013.1 GCA_947088675.1 uncultured Roseburia sp. | reverse complement strand
CGGAAATATAATCAGTGATGAAACGTTCCGCGCCCTCATGGCCGGAAAATAAAAGTGCAACTCCGGACGCAGAACCGGATTACCGAAAACCCGAATTACCCAGATACCGAATTACCGAAAACCCGAATTACCCAGATACCGAATACCGAATACCGAAAATCCGAATTACCCAGAAACCGAATTACCGAAAACTGAAAAACAGGATACAGAAAAAACAGATTTCCGGATAAGGGGTAAATGATGAATAAAACGAAAAAAAGCGAAACAGATCAGTATATAGCCGCAGACATAGGCAGGCTTTCCGCCATGCTTTCCTGCGGTCATGCAACCGCGCGCAGAATCGGGGAACAGGCAGGGGCAAGAATCATAATCGGCAGACGTGTTTTATATTCCGTCGAAAAAGTACGGCAGTACATCAATGATCTGGCGGAATAAAAAAGCAGTTCCCCCTGTTATCCGGAATGGATTTCTGGTATAATTCTGTTATGGAACAAAGACCGGAAACCATTCCGGAAGAAAGGGGTGCGCATGGAAAGGAATGGTTTGATATGGCAAGGAAAGACAGCAGGGGACGCAATTTACACACAGGGGAGTCACAGCGGAAAGACGGCACATACATGTACCGGTACACAGACCCAAGAAGCGGGAAACGCCAGACGGTATATGCAAAGGATTTACAGGATTTAAGGGCACAGGAAAAGCAGATAGCAAAAGATATGGATGATGATATCCTGTCAGACAGTGCGGCAAAAAAAATGACGGTCAACACGCTTTTTGAAAGATATATGGAAACAAAAGAGATATCTGACACAACCAGAGTGAATTATGTGAAAATGTGGAATAACCACGCGAAAGACGAAATCGGCAGTATAAGGGTGGTGCAGTTACGCTCTTCACACGTCAGGGCTTTTTATGCAAAGATGTCAAGGGCAGAATATTCCCACAGCACTATAAAAATGATTCACGCGCTCTTATTTCCGGCGCTGGAGATGGCTGTGGATGATGATATTATCCGTAAGAATCCTGCCAGAAAAGCGTTGTCCGGTGATTATGGGGAAACGGCAAAGGAAAAGGACGTGCTGACACCGGAACAGCAGGACAGACTGCTGGGGTTCATGAGTGACAGCAATGTTTACAATGTATATGTACCCATGATTACGGTTATGCTGGAAACAGGGGTAAGGTGCGGCGAACTGATCGGCCTGACATGGAATGACATAGATCTGGAAAATAAAGAGCTGTCCATCAACCATCAGTTAATTTATAAGGATCTGGGGGACGGCTATAAATTCCATGCAGGAACACCAAAGACCGAAGCAGGAATCCGTCTGATTCCACTGTCGCGAAAAGCATACAAGGCCTTTACAGAGCAGAAAAAGGTAAACTTCATGCTCGGCAGACGCTGTACGGAAGATATTGACGGCTATACGGATTTTATCTTTTTAGCAAAGACGGGCAGACCGCTTATGCCTGGCGCGGTCAATAATGTTATTTACAATATCATTGATGCATACAACAGGGAAGAAGCAGGCAGGGCAAAAAAAGAACACCGCAGGGCAGAATTACTGCCTAAGATTTCCGCGCATAATATGCGTCACACCGCCTGTACCAATATGGCAAGGCAGGGCATGAACGTGAAAATATCACAATACATTATGGGACACGCCCATAGTGATGTAACGTTAGACGTTTACAATCATCTCACGAAAGCAGTGGATATAAAAGCAGAGATTGCCAAACTCGACAAAACCGTAAATATTTAGTACACCAAAAATAAAAAAAATGGTGTAAAAATGGTGTAAAACACCGAAAACAGCACTTTATAAAGATTTTAGAAACCCGCAAACCCGCTGAAATCAAGGGTTTGCAAAAATTATCTGAAAATATTAGCACTCACCTCTTGACAGTGCTAATAATACGTGTTATAACACAATTATCAACAGACCAACTTTTATGCCAGAACTTCTTCTCACACTATGATCTTATTTAGAAAGCGAGGTATGCTATGAACATTCAAAAATTTACACAGAAATCAGTGGAAGCTATCAACGATTGTGAAAAGCTTGCCTACGAGTACGGCAATCAGGAAATCGAACAGGAACATCTCCTGTATGCGCTGCTCCGGCAGCAGGACGGCCTGCTGCCCAAACTGATCGAGAAGATGGAAATCAACAGGGAACACTTTGAAAATAATGTGAAAAACCATCTTGCAGCGCGCGTCAAAGTATCCGGCGGACAGATCTTTATCGGCAAGGATTTAAATAATGTGTTAATACACGCAGAAGATGAGGCAAAACAGATGGGAGACGAATATGTATCTGTCGAACACCTGTTTCTGGCACTGCTCAGATATCCAAACAAAGCTGCCAAAGAAATTTTCCGTGAATACGGAATCACGAAAGAGCGCTTCCTTAAGGCGCTCTCCACCGTGCGCGGCAATCAGAGAGTGACTTCGGACAACCCGGAAGCAACTTATGATACGTTGGAAAAATACGGGTATGATATGGTTGAGCGCGCACGAAACCAGAAAGTTGATCCGGTCATCGGCCGTGACGATGAAATCCGCAACGTCGTGCGCATTCTGTCCCGCAAGACAAAAAATAATCCTGTTTTGATCGGAGAACCCGGCGTTGGAAAAACCGCTGTAGTGGAAGGACTGGCACAGCGTATCGTAAAAGGCGATGTACCGGAGGGACTGAAAGAGAAAAAACTGTTTGCCCTGGATATGGGCGCATTGATTGCAGGCGCGAAATACCGCGGCGAGTTTGAAGAACGTTTAAAAGCCGTTCTGGACGATGTGAAAAACTCGGACGGAAATATCATACTCTTTATTGATGAGCTGCATACCATTGTAGGCGCCGGAAAAACGGACGGCGCAATGGACGCCGGACAGCTGTTAAAACCGATGCTTGCCAGAGGGGAACTTCACTGCATCGGCGCCACCACGCTTGACGAATACAGGGAATATATTGAGAAAGACGCTGCCTTAGAGCGCCGATTCCAGCCTGTTATGGTAGACGAACCGACCGTAGAGGATACAATTTCCATTCTGCGCGGATTAAAAGAACGCTATGAAGTATTTCATGGCGTAAAAATTACAGACGCTGCTCTGGTATCCGCAGCCGTTCTCTCCAACCGCTATATTTCCGACCGCTTTCTGCCGGATAAAGCGATCGACCTTGTGGACGAAGCGTGCGCGCTGATTAAAACAGAACTGGATTCGATGCCGACAGAGCTTGACGAGTGTAACCGCCGTATTATGCAGTTGGAAATTGAGGAGACAGCGCTCAAAAAAGAAACCGACCGGCTCAGTCAGGAACGTCTGGAACATCTGCAAAAAGAACTGGCGGAATACAGAGACAGCTTTAACAATAAAAAGGCGCAGTGGGAAAACGAAAAAAATTCCATAGAAAAAGTCAGAAAACTGCGTGAAGAGATAGAGCAGGTCAAAAGTGAGATTAAAATGGCGCAGCAAAACTATGATCTGGAAAAAGCTGCCGAACTGCAGTACGGAAAACTGCCGTCACTTCAAAAACAGCTTGAAACAGAAGAAGATTTTGTAAAACAAAAAGAACTGTCACTGGTGCATGAAAATGTCAGCGAAGAGGAAATCGCCAAAATCATTTCACGCTGGACCGGCATTCCGGTTGCAAAACTTACAGAGAGCGAGCGCAATAAAACGCTTCATCTTGATGAAGAACTCCACAAACGCGTAATCGGGCAGGATGAGGGCGTAACAAAAGTCACGGAAGCAATTATCCGTTCGAAAGCAGGTATAAAAGACCCCGGCAAGCCGATCGGTTCTTTCCTGTTTTTAGGCCCGACCGGAGTCGGGAAAACAGAACTTGCAAAAGCGCTTGCAGCCAGTCTCTTCGACGACGAATCAAATATGGTACGCCTTGACATGAGTGAATATATGGAAAAATATTCTGTTTCCCGCCTGATCGGAGCGCCTCCCGGATATGTCGGCTATGACGAGGGAGGGCAGCTTACAGAAGCAGTGCGCAGAAAGCCATACTCCGTTGTACTGTTTGACGAAGTCGAAAAAGCGCATCCGGATGTGTTTAACGTTCTTCTTCAGGTTTTAGACGACGGACGGATCACTGATTCACAGGGGCGTACCGTAGACTTTAAAAACACAATTATCATTATGACATCCAATCTTGGTTCGTCTCATCTGCTGGAAGGAATCGACGAAAACGGCGAGATCAGTCCAACCTGTGAAGAAGCCGTTATGACCGAGCTGCGCGGTAATTTCCGGCCCGAATTTTTAAACCGGCTGGATGAAATTATCCTGTTTAAGCCACTGACAAAAGATAATATCGGAAATATTGTCACGCTTTTACTGAATGATCTAAACAGCCGTCTTATCGACCGCGAGGTATCTGTGGAATTGAGCAGCGACGCGAAAAGCTTTATTATAGACCACGGCTATGACCCGGTTTACGGCGCACGTCCGTTAAAACGCTACCTGCAAAAATATGTAGAAACACTTTCCGCTAAACTGATACTGGCCGACAAGGTGCACGCAGGCGATACTATTTTTATTGATACCAAAGACGGCGCGCTCTTTGCGGATGTAAAGAGAAACGGCTAACAGAAACTTATTCTATATTTCTTCTCACGCTAACCCCCATGTCGCAGCTTCGCTGCGACTCATATCCGGGCGGAGAATCCCTTGTTTACAGGGATTCTCCTGTGTGAGACTTAGAACTTCTTCGTGAAACAGCCTTTGCTGTGAGCGATTAGAAGTTCTTCTCACGCTAACCCCTGACCGGAATCCGATCAAGCTCCGTTGTACAGTCCAGATAAAAATTTACCATCGTCTGCGTCAGATACGGCCTCACCCAAAGTGAAGCAATTCCAAAGGAAAAGAAAATCAAAAAGCCCCACCCGAGAAAGCTTAAGGCAAGAAACAGGAACCTCCCTTTGTTCCCTTTCATCATCCGGCGGCACTCCAAAAAAGAATCCCACACTTTCATCTTTGGATAATCCAGAAGAAAAAAAGATACAAAATTAAAATTGAGCAGGCAAGCTGCCACAAGAATCAGGGACGCAAGCGCCGCGCCTGCAAAAATCACTCCTGTTTTTATACTCATCTTTGTGAGATAGAAATAAATTCCGCCGACTGCCGCAGGCAGACAGCTTATTACAAGAAAAAGACACAGCAAAAAAGCCGCCCCGAAGTATCGCTCCGTACCGTTTTTCAACGGATAAAAAATCTGCGACAGCGTATACGCTTTTTTTCTTGTCATATTTAAATGCATATAGATAACGCCCGTTTCCAGCACATGCGCAATCAGCAAGATCAAAAACCGCGCAATCAGATGAATCGTCATCTGCATCGCGGAGGGTTCGGTTCCTGACGACAACAAAAAAGGAATCTCTAAAACCGCAGGGATAAGTCCTGCGGTTAAGAAAGCCCCGATTGGTATACTGTAACGGTCGTTTAACAGATCGCGCGCAATGCGCTTTAATTCTTTTGATGCTCTTTTCATTTCAAGTCCTGCTCCGTCTACCCGCCCGAACGAATCAAAAACACCCTAGGCTGCGTAATCAATATGGTTGCCGACAAACCGTGCAGCATCCAGCGACTTTTGGTTTTTCTGATACGGATTTGATTCATCGGTATATTTTATCATCGTATTTGTGGTTCCGCCCGCCACAAACGTGCGCCCGCATTCCGGACAGATCTCTGTCTTCAGCGATACGGAGGCGCGCAATACTTTGCCGTCGTTCTTTTCGGCATCGCTGTATGCATTGGAAACATGTTCCCCCTCGTGGGCGCGCACCCTTGCCCCTGCCGCTTCCGGCGCAATATGGGATGCTGATTTAAACGAAACATTTTCATCCGAACCATCCACATATTTGCGGTTCTTGCATGTCTGACATTCTTCCGGAGAAGACTTACCGGCTAAACGTCCGGCGCTTTCTCTTTCCTCTGCACCGAACGCAGCTCCTTTGGAGCTGTCCGCGGCCGCTGCTTTTTCATCTGTAATACCCGCCTGGGGCATTGCTCCGATATAAAATCCTGTGGAATACGGACTATACCCAAAAACCTGTCCTACTGGCATACGATCACTCCTTCATTTTAATCAGATAATTTTACTCATTATATCATAAAACTATCTTTTTTACACATATTTTTTGAAAATCTCTTGTCATTCGGACAAAAACATGCTAACCTGCATATTGCAACTTTCCCACAGCTTAAATCACGAGGTTCCCTATGAAAACTGACAAAAAAACGGACCGGATCTGCTATATTGCCGGCTGGTGTATTCTTGCTGTCATTGCGCTTATCGCAATTTTTCTCAAAACCGCAGACATTTCTCTGACCGAATGGATCAGGCCCTGCCTGTTTCATCGCGTGACAGGCTTTTACTGTCCCGGATGCGGCGGAACACGCGCAGTCGCCGCCTTTTTCCGGGGAGACTGGCTTTCGTCTTTTTTATATCATCCGATCGTCTGCTATACGGCAGCAGTCGGCGGCTGCTTTATGATCAGTCAGACGGTAGAAAAACTCTCCAACGGAAAACTGCCGGTCGGAATGCATTACCGCAACTGCTATCTGTGGACTGCGCTTGTAATCACATTGCTGCATTTTGCAGTTTCAAACATCAGTCTGTTGTAATCAAGCTCCATCCTTTCGTACATAAATTCCATCATTTCCTCAATGCCCCCGAAGTATACGTAAGCAACAATAATAACATAAGTCATCAGCAAAAGCACGATCGCAAGGCCCACGCTCCCCATAATCAGCCCGGCCCTTGATTTGCCGGTTAAAGTCATCTCTCCGCCCCTTGATAAGAGAGCAAAGACAATTCCAAGAGATCCTGCAACAAAAGCGGGATAAACTGCACAAACACAGGAAACTGCAATGAGACCGCAGACAAAGGAAGCGTTTTCCATCCACAGTGAACGGCGTTTGCCTGACCCTGACTGCCGAAACGACTGATTCTCCATTTTAAAATCCTCCATCCCTGCCCAGGCCGCACAAAATACTGGCTCCTGGCACTGAAATTCAAAACAGATTTATTGTAACACGCCTGCAGAAAAAAAACAACAGACCTATCAGGTTAAACTTGAATCGCGCATACAAGTACGCTATAATAATCAAATGCAGCCCGTATCGCGTGCTGTCCGGTACCGGCCGCATGTAACCGGAATCAAAACGGCAGCTAAGAAATGAGGAACAACATGGACATTATCGCAAAAATCGCTGCAGAGCTTGGAATCAGACACCAACAGGCTCTTGCAGCGGTCGAACTGATTGACGAGGGCAACACAATCCCGTTTATTGCCCGCTACCGCAAAGAAGCAACCGGAGCGTTAAATGATGAAATACTCCGAAATCTTCTGGAGCGGCTGAATTATCTGCGCAATCTGGAGGAGCGCAAGGAAACGGTTCTCGCAGGCATCGAAGAGCAGGGCGCTCTGACCGAAGAACTGAGAGCTCAGATTGCAAACGCAGAGACAATGGTTGCAGTAGAAGATCTGTACCGCCCCTATAAACCCAAGCGCCGGACGCGCGCGACCGTCGCAAAAGAAAAAGGCCTTGAGCCGCTTGCGGCAATCATCTCACTGCAGATGATTCATACGCCGCTGACCGAAGAAGCCGCTAAATTCATCAATGAGGAAAAAGGCGTCTTAAGCGCCGACGAGGCCATCGAAGGCGCAAAAGATATTATCGCGGAATCTATCTCTGACGAAGCGGACTTCCGCACAAGGATACGCGATCTGACAACAAAAAAAGGACGTATTGTCTCGACGGCAAAAGACGAAGAAGCAGAGTCCGTTTATGAAATGTATTACGCATTTGACGAGCCGGTCGCAAAAATGGCCGGTCATCGGACGCTTGCGCTAAACCGCGGGGAAAAAGAAAAATTTTTAACAGTAAAAGTGGAAGCGCCTGTGGATGATATTCTGCGCTATCTGGAACATAAAGTCATCACACGTGACAACGCACAGACAAACGATATATTGAAAAGTACGGTGAAAGACGCCTATGAGCGTCTGATCGCTCCGGCCATCGAGCGCGAAATCCGAAGCGCCCTCTCGGAAAAAGCCGAGGACGGCGCCATTAAAGTATTCGGTAAAAATTTAGAACAGCTGCTGATGCAGCCTCCGATCGCAGGACAGGTTGTCCTTGGCTGGGACCCGGCTTTTCGCACCGGCTGCAAGCTGGCCGTCGTCGATCAGACCGGAAAAGTACTTGATACCACTGTAATCTATCCGACTGCTCCGCAAAATAAAATCGCAGAAGCAAAAGCCGTATTGAAAAAACTGATTGACAAATACCATATCACGCTGATTTCCCTGGGAAACGGCACAGCATCCAGGGAATCCGAGCAGATTATTGTGGATTTCATCAAGGAAAGCCATGCCGATCTGCGCTATATTATTGTAAATGAAGCCGGGGCGTCCGTCTACTCCGCCAGCAAGCTTGCGACCGAAGAATTTCCGAATTTTGATGTTGGGCAGCGCAGTGCGGCTTCCATGGCGCGCCGTCTGCAGGATCCGCTGGCGGAACTTGTCAAAATTGATCCGAAATCAATCGGCGTCGGACAGTATCAGCATGATATGAATCAGAAAAAATTAAGTGAAACACTTGGCGGCGTCGTTGAGGACTGCGTAAATAAAGTCGGTGTGGATTTAAATACGGCATCCGCCTCACTGCTCGAATACATTTCGGGCATCAGTAAAACTGTTGCAAAAAACATTGTTACATACCGGGAGGAAAACGGCAGGTTTACAAAGCGCTCAGAACTTTTGAAAGTCTCAAAATTGGGGCCAAAAGCCTATGAACAGTGCGCCGGCTTTTTACGTATTCCGGACGGAGACAACCCGCTTGACGCAACAGGCGTCCACCCGGAAAGCTATGACGCCACAAAAAAGCTTCTGGAAAAACTGGGACTTACATTAGACGACATCAGAGAGAAACGCGCCGCCGGAATCTCCAGGAAAATTTCCGACTGCGAAAAACTTGCAGCGGAACTTGAAATTGGCGCTCTGACACTTTCTGATATTGTAAAAGAACTGGAAAAACCGGCACGTGATCCGCGTGAGGATATGCCAAAACCGATTTTAAGAAGCGACGTATTGGAAATCAAAGACTTATCCCCCGGCATGGTGTTAAAAGGAACTGTGCGAAACGTCATAGACTTCGGCGCATTTGTAGATATCGGCGTCCACCAGGACGGTCTGGTGCACATCTCCCAGATCTGTGACAAATTTATCAGACATCCGCTTGAGGTTGTCAGCGTCGGCGATATTGTGGATGTAAAAGTATTAAGTGTCGATGAAAAAAAACAGCGCATTCAGCTGACAATGAAAATAAACGGGTAAAGGAGAAAAAAATGGGATTATTTGGATTATTCGGAAAAAAAGAGACAGAAAGCACACTGCCGGCAAATGACACAGAAAAATGGCTGACCGGCACTTACGCCATGTGGTCAGAATATGCCGAGGGCGATGCGAGATATATCGCCGGCTCTGTCGAGAAAAATAAACAGGAGGGTGCGTCTATGCGCACCATGCTGCGCAGGGACTGGGGCATTTCCAACCGGGAAGCGCTGATGGAACAGGTAGGCCTTCTGACTGCGCTCTACGACTCAGACGACTGCGAAGAGGAAGACCTTGTACTTGGAGCCTGGGATCTGTGCCGTGCATGCCAGATCCTTGCCATGGCATATATCGGCGGCTATATAGACCGGCAGGAGATGACAAAAGAGTCGGTAAACGTCGGCCGGATTATGCAAAAACGTTACCGTTCCTGGAGCGAGCTGTTTGACAGCTATGCAAAAGGCTATGCCGACTGGCGTAACGGCATCGGAGACGGCGCTGCGCAGGATATCAAAGCCCGTGAGCAGCTCTGCCGGAAGCATCTGAACAAGCCGGACGGCGCATGCGCGCTGGATTGGAACATGACGCTTACCGCATAACGAACCAAACCTCTGATCCTGATTGGCAAACAAAAAAGATGCAAAGTTTCTGCCAGGAAACAACAACGCAATCTGCTGTTTCCTGGCAGCGCATAAAACTTTACATCTTGCGGCAAATAATGACCGCCGCTCTCTCTGCAGCCGCTACTCTTTTATTTCGTCAATATCTGTGAGATTTACACCCAATGATGTTAAAACCGCTTTTATAGATTGGTAATCTTTTTTTAATCCATCGTATGTTACGGTAGCGTTTTCTTTTTTTGCATTTTTCATATGAGCCTGTACTTTTTGAAAATCATACACCGCTCTTTCAACAATTTCTGCACCATTTGGCATATCATCACCTCTTTCTGAAATATTCTCTGTATGAACTGTTACATTTTTATCATATCAGATTCTGAAAAAAGTGTAAAGCTTTATCAGAGTGTAAAATATATCCCTATTCCACATCCAAAAGAGCATCCACATCCGTCTCACCGGTGCGCACTTTCACTACCTTTGCCACATCATAGACAAAGATCTTGCCGTCTCCGATATGTCCGGTGTACAGCGCCCTCTTTGCTGTCTCTACAACTTTCCCGACCGGAATACTGCTGACCACCACTTCCACTTTCACCTTTGGCAGCAGCGTTGCGTCAACCTCGACGCCGCGGTATTTCTCACCGGCTCCTTTCTGTATGCCGCATCCCATCACCTGTGTCACAGTCATTCCCGTCACGCCGATTTCGTTCATAGCTTTCTTTAACGTATCATATTTTGATAATCTTGAAACAATCACAACCTTGTAGATACCGGTTGACGATACCGGCATTGCCTGCACTTTAACGGCTGCATTTTTCTGCGCCTCTGTCGCCTCCACATAGTCGTCTGACCCAAGATTTGTATTCTCGTTTACTTCCATTGTCATGGTATTGGAAATATCCATAATCGAAAATCCGGCATAAGCGGAGACAAGACCATGCTCCGTTGCGTCAAGGCCGATAATTTCTTCTTCCTCGCTTACACGCAGCCCGATCGCCGCACGAATTGCCAGAAATGTAATGGTAATGCACACAGCCGCCCATGCGCCGACTGACGCCACGCCTGCCAGCTGAAGCCCAAGCTGATGAAAACCGCCTCCGTAAAACAGTCCGATCACCGTATCATTTCCCGGAGCGCTGGTCGTTGCAAACAGACCGACCGCAATCGTTCCCCAGATTCCGTTCATCATATGTACCGCTACGGCGCCGACCGGGTCATCCACATGAAGTTTATAATCCAAAAGCCATACGCCAAATACGACAAGCAGTCCGGCCACAAACCCGATGACCACAGCCCCCAGGCAGTCCGTTACGTCACAGGGCGCCGTAATTGCGACAAGCCCGGCAAGCGATGCATTCAGACACATCGAAACATCCGGTTTCCCGAATTTTATCCAGGTAAAAACCATACATACAACGGTTGCCGTCGCAGGAGCTACTGTCGTCGTAAGGAAAACAGAACCGAGCTGTTCGATACTCGTACATGCCGCCCCGTTGAACCCGTACCAGCCAAACCATAATATAAAGCATCCAAGACATCCAAGCGCAAGGTTATGTCCCGGAAACGCATTGACTTTAATTACTTTCCCTATTTTGTCTTTCTCAAATTTTCCGATACGCGGCCCAAGTATCGCCGCACCGATCAATGCCGAGATTCCGCCGACCATGTGAATCGCGCAGGAACCCGCGAAATCATGAAACCCGAGCTGCGCAAGCCATCCGCCGCCCCAGATCCAGTGCGCCTCGATCGGATAAATCAGCGCGGAGATCACTCCCGAATAAATACAGTAGGACAAAAATTTCGTCCGCTCCGCCATTGCGCCGGAAACGATTGTCGCTGTCGTCGCACAAAACACAAGGTTAAATACAAAAGATGAAAAATCAAAGTCTGCATAAGCCGTAAATATATCAAACCCCGGCTTCCCGATCAGGCCGACCAGATCCTCGCCCAACAGCAGTGAAAAACCGATCAGGATAAACACCACCGAACCAATACAAAAATCCATCAGATTTTTCATCAGGATATTCCCCGTGTTTTTCGCCCTGGTAAACCCGGCCTCCACCATTGCAAAGCCGGCCTGCATCCAAAAAACAAGCGCGGCCCCGATTAAAAACCATACGCCGAACACATTGTCCGATACCAATTGCATCATTGTCTCCTCTGTCATACTTCTTTCCTCCTCGTTTTGCTTATTTATACTGCGCCGCCTCTGCGGGGTATGCCTCTTCTGCATGGGGCTGTGCATCAAAACAGCGGCACTTTTCCCTGTTCCCACTGCTTTGTGGTCCGAAAAAAGCGCCGCTGGTTCTGACATGATTTCCGATGCAGACTCAAAACCGACCTGCACACCGGAAAAACATCTGCCGCAGCAAATATTAAATTAACAATGTACCATATCAATTATACCTCAAAAATCAGATCGCCATAGGAGGGCATCGGCCACATGGATTTGTCAACCAGCATCTCCAGTTTGTCAATCGGCGTACGCAGTTCGTCCATTGCGCGTTTCACTTCGTCATTATAATAGACCGCGCGCTCCCTGCCGTCCTGCATCGCAGACGCCTGATCGGATACTTCCTGCAGTTTGACAAGCGCTTTTCTTGACTGCGCAAGCAGATCCGATACCTCCGTCAATATTTCAGTCTGTGCGCTTACATCGGCGCCGCAGGCCTCTTTGACTGTTACAATGGAATCTGCCAGCACAGTCGTATATTTGATCACGGCCGGAATAATCTGTTTTGTCGCAATGTCAATCATCGCCCTTGCCTCTATATTCATCTCTTTCGCATATGTCTCATATTCAATCTCCACACGCGAATCGAGTTCCGCTTTTGTAAACACTTTAAACTTCTCAAATAACCTTACTGATTTTTCCGTATTGAGCGCAGGAATGGCATCTACCATGCATGTGATATTCGGCAGACCGCGTTTTTCTGCTTCTTCCAGCCACTCGTCAGAGTATCCGTTTCCGTTGAAAACGATTCTCTGGTGGTCTGTCGCATACTGTTTGATCAGGTCATGCACACCTGTCTCAAAATCCTCCGCTTTCTCCAATATATCGCACGCCTCGCTGAATGATTCCGCCACAATCGTATTTAATACGACGTTAGGCTGCGCAATGGAATCCTGGGAACCAACCATACGAAATTCAAATTTATTTCCCGTAAACGCAAACGGCGATGTCCGGTTGCGGTCTGTCGCGTCTTTCATAAATTCCGGAAGCGTTTTTACCCCTGTCTCCAGCTTCTTTCCGCTGATGCTGTGCGTTGCAGCGCCCGTGCTGATCAGCTGTGAAAGCACATCCTGTAACTGCTCGCCCAGATACACGGAAATCACTGCGGGAGGAGCCTCATTTGCCCCAAGCCTGTGATCGTTACCGACATCCGCCGCCGACTCGCGCAAAAGATCGGCGTGTTTGTCAACTGCCTTTAAGATACAGGTGAGCACAAGCAGAAACTGCACGTTTTCATGCGGCGTTTTGCCGGGATCCAGAAGGTTGATACCGTCGTCCGTTGTAATCGACCAGTTGTTGTGCTTGCCGGAACCGTTGACGCCTGCAAACGGTTTCTCATGAAGCAGACACTGCAGCCCGTGACGACCTGCAACTTTTTTTAATGTCTCCATGACAAGCTGGTTGTGGTCAACCGCTATATTCGCCTCCGAATAAATAGATGCAAGCTCATGCTGCGCCGGGGCAACCTCGTTGTGCTGTGTTTTTGCCGTTACGCCAAGCTTCCAGAGCTCTTTGTTCACATCTTTCATATACGCTGCAATCCTCTCGCGTATCGCCCCAAAATAGTGGTCTTCCATCTCCTGCCCCTTAGGCGGCATAGCCCCGAAGAGTGTGCGGCCTGTAAAGATCAGGTCTTTCCGCTGCAGATATTTCTCTCTGTCCACAATAAAATATTCCTGTTCCGGCCCTACAGACGGCGTCACCTTTGTCGAGGTCGTATTTCCAAACAGACGGATCAGACGCAGCGACTGTTCGTTGATTGCCTCCATGGAACGCAGCAGCGGCGTCTTCTGGTCCAATGCTTCGCCTGTATAGGAACAGAATGCCGTAGGGATGCAAAGAGTCGCGCCCGCCGCATCCTGCCTTACAAATGCCGGCGATGTACAGTCCCACGCCGTATACCCTCTTGCCTCAAACGTCGCGCGCAGACCGCCGGACGGAAACGAGGATGCATCCGGTTCGCCCTTGATCAGTTCTTTTCCGGAGAAACTCATCAGTACCTTGCCGTTTTCCATCGGAGCGGTAATAAAGGAATCATGTTTTTCCGCAGTCACTCCGGTCAGCGGCTGAAACCAGTGCGTATAATGCGTCGCCCCTTTCTCAATGGCCCACTCTTTCATCTCGTGCGCCACGACATCCGCTGTCTCAAGGTCAAGTTCTTTTTCCTCTTTGATTGTCTCTTTCAGTTTTTTGTATACCTTTTTCGGCAGACGCGCCTGCATCACCGCGTCGTTAAACACGTTTTCACCGAAAATTTCTGCTACATTCACAAATTCGCCCATACTGATCCATCCTTTCTCTCTGCACACAGCATCACATTTTATTGATTGTGTCTGTTATATGGTACGCGATTCTGGCCGTAAGATCAACCGGAAAAATCAAAAAGGGTATTCCAATCCTGTTGGAACACCCTTGTTCATCGCTTACCTGTCTTGTTGCTATTTAAGATAATACTTTTTCTGACGCACCGCAAGACATATTTTTCACAAAGAATTCAGAAATATTTTATTTTTTTTGTGAAATTTTTATGCTTTTCCGACGGAGCCGAACAGTTCCATCTTTTCCTTTACAGTTGCCTTAATCGCTTCCGCGCCCGGCGCAAGCAGTTTGCGCGGGTCGAAGCCTTTGCCCTGCTGATCTTTTCCGGCCTCAATATATTTGCGCGTAGCATCGGCAAAAGAAAGCTGGCACTCGGTATTTACATTGATCTTTGCAACGCCGAGTGAGATTGCCTTTTTGATCATATCTTCCGGAATACCCGTGCCGCCGTGAAGTACAAGCGGCATATCGCCGGTCAGCTTCTGTACGGCATCAAGCGTTTCAAAACTGAGCCCAGCCCAGTTTGCCGGATACTTTCCATGGATATTGCCGATTCCTGCGGCAAGCATGTCCACACCAAGATCAGCAATTTTCTTGCATTCCTGCGGGTCGGCACATTCTCCCATTCCCACAACGCCGTCTTCCTCGCCGCCGATGGAACCCACTTCCGCCTCAATCGACATGCCGTTTTTATGTGCAATCTCAACAAGCTCCGTCGTTTTTGCCACATTCTCGTCAATCGGATAATGAGATCCGTCAAACATTATGGACGAAAATCCGGCTTCCACACATTTCATGCAGCCTTCGTATGTGCCATGATCCAGATGGAGCGCAACCGGAACCGTAATATTTAACTCACCGATCATTGCCTTTACCATTGCCGCTACGGTCTTAAAGCCGGTCATATATTTGCCCGCGCCTTCGGAAACTCCAAGAATCACCGGAGATTTGCACTCCTCGGCTGTGAGCAGAATAGACTTTGTCCACTCCAGGTTGTTGATGTTAAACTGGCCTACCGCATAATGGCCGGCTTTTGCTTTGTCAAGCATTTCCTTTGCAGATACTAACATTTTTCCTCCAATCCTGCGCACTTACTGCGCAATTCAAATGATAATCCTATTATAACTGAATCTTTCCAAAAAATAAAGCTTATTTTCGGTACAAACAGACGAATCTGCAGACCTGGTTACGGTTCACCCGTTTTTCTGTTCTACGACGGAACGATAATCTCAACCGCTCTGCAGATATTTTGAATTTCAACCTCGGTATGGCTGCCGCCGTATTCTCCATCCAGTGTCCATGGAATCGACACCTCCGAAAAGAAACGGATATGATCGGTTTTAAACGAATACACCATATCCGTGCTGTCGACTTTCTGTCGCAGCGACTGGATAATCCGGTTGAGTTCCAGCGGATTACGCGGTTTTTTTATCAGCGTCACCTCAAAAACACCGTCGTCCAGCCGTACGTCTCTCCCTGTCATCCCCTTAAACCCTCCTACCGAAGTAGAGTTGGTAATCATTCCCAGCATAAATTCATCTTCCAGACGAATATTTTCATATTCCGCACGAATCCGGTAATACGTGATTTCATGCAGGCTTTTGACGCCCTCCAGCAGATAGGCGACATGACCCAGCAAGTTTTTGCGCTCCTGGCTGGTCGAATAGGATACGCCTGTAAAAAGGCCAAACGCGGCCACATAGACAAAATGCTTGCTGCCAAATGCCCCTACATCACACAAAAACGGTATTCCGTTAACTGCCGTATACGCCGATTTTCCCATATCTTTTGGAATGTTCAGAGAAACGGCAAAATCATTTGTGCTGCCCGCCGGTATGTATCCGATCGGGATTTTCTGTTTCCGGCGCATCATACCGTCGACCGCCTCGTCAAGCGTACCGTCTCCGCCGCTGACTACCAGCAGATCGTAGTCGCCTGCCGCCTGTTCCGTTTTATTTGCGGCATCTCCGCACGACTGCGTCGGATAAATTGTCACCTCATACCCGGCTTTCACCATAGTATCTACAATTTCCAGAAGCCTGTTTTTAATCTGGGCTTTTCCGGAAAATGGATTAAAAATAAATAATAGCTTCCTCATAATGTTTCCCTGTTGTTTCGCAGATTGTCTGCGATTTCTCCGATTCTGCGCAACCTGTGGTTAACGCCTGACTTCCCGACCGGCGGGTTTAAATAAGTTCCAAGTTCCTTTAAGGGCGCATCCGGATATAAAAGCCGAAGCCGCGCCATTTCCTTTAAATTGTCAGGCAGATACTCCATACCTGCAACTTCGCGTATATAGTTGATATCATTAATCTGCTTTACGGCCGCTCCGACCGTTTTTGTGATATTTGCCGTCTCACAGTTGACTTTACGGTTCACTGTATTGCGCATTCCCTTCAAAATACGCACATTTTCCAGATTCATCAGCGCCACATGCGCCTGCATGACATTCAAAATATCAATAATCTGTGCGCCTTCTTTCAGATATACAATATAATGTTTCTTTCGCTCTACAATCTTTGCATCCATCTCAAAACTGTTGACGGCATCCTGGATCTGTCCTGCCTGCTGCATGCTTCTGCAGACTATCTCAAAATGATATGATTTTTCCGGATCGCTGATGGATCCCGCAATCAGAAACGCACCGCGCAAAAACGCACGCCTGCAGCAGTCTTTTTGTATCAAAAGTCCGTCAACCGTATCAAAAATACAGGCGTGGGACTGATTTTCATCCCACATCTTTACCGCGCGCAGTAATTTGCGGACGGTCTGTTCCGAATAAGGATCTTCCCCGGCAAAAAGCTCCGCTGCCAGAGATTCGTACTTTCGTTTTATGAGAGGATGATTTGTCTTTGAAATTTCTCCGTCAAATGCAAATAATACGGCAAGCTCTGCAAGCTGGCAGTGCCTGCCCGCCCCCATACGGCCGCAGAGTTCCTGTTTTACATCACTGGAAAATGACATTTTTATTTGCCCCTCTTTGCATCTTTTTCGATATCCCTGTGTTCAATCTTAAGCCCGTACCCCTTTTTCTCAGAAAGCATTTTATAGATTTCATTGGCAAGCGTAACGGAACGATGTTTGCCGCCGGTACAGCCGATCGAGATTACCAGCTGATTTTTTCCTTCCGCCGAATAATTCGGAATCAAAAACGTCAGCAGATCTTCCACTTTATCCAGAAACTCATGCGACTCGCGAAACTGAAGCACATAATTTTGTATTTCCTCGTCGTTCCCTGTTTTCGGGCGAAGTTCCTGTATGTAATAGGGATTCGGCAAAAAACGCACATCAAAGACGAGATCCGAATCAGCAGGAATCCCGTATTTAAATCCAAAAGACAATATCGTGATAAACAGGTTTTTATAATCCTGATCCAAAATAAAAATCTTCTCAAGCTCCGCTTTCAATTCTCTGGTTAAAAGCCTGCCTGTATCTATGATATAATCCGCGTTGTCTTTTAAAAAGGCAAGCCGCTTACGCTCCTCATTAATTCCCCTGTCAACGCGCTCTCCACCGGCAAGCGGATGGTTCCTGCGCGTCTCTTTGTAACGGCGCACAAGCACAGTATCATTGGAATCCAGAAACAGAATTTCATAATTCGTTCCTCTCTTACGGATACGCTCCAATACTTCTTTCAGTTCGTCAAGAGAACGGCCGTTTCGAATATCAATCCCGACTGCAACGTTCTTTAATTCCACAACTCGCTGTTCCGTCAGTTCCAGAAACTGCTCCAAGAGCGGAATCGGCAGATTGTCTACGCAATAAAAACCGATGTCTTCCATAATTTTGATCGCCGTGCTCTTTCCCGCCCCAGACATTCCGGTTAAAATCACAAATTTCATTTTTCCTCTCATTCTGCCGCAAAAGCGGCTCTCCATGCTCCGGCACAGACAGGATTTTTCGCTAAAACTTTCCGATCAGTTTCACTTCCGGTTCGAGTGTGACATGAAAAACCTGTTCTACCTTTTGGATCACATCCTCCATCAGCTGTCTGATCTCACATGCTGTCGCGCCGTCTGCATTAATCACAAACCCGCAGTGCTTTTCGGATACCATCGCACCGCCGACACGGTAGCCCGAAAGTCCGGCATCCATAATGAGCTTGCCTGCGTAGTAACCGTCCGGCCTCTTAAAGGTACTTCCGGCGCTCGGATACTCCAACGGCTGCTTTTCCATGCGCCTTTTTCGAAGTTCCCCCATCCTGGCAAAAATTTCTTCTCTGTCTCCTGGATACAGTTTCAGTTCGGCGGAAACCACAATAAAATGATTGGCAGGGATACAGCTGGCGCGGTAGCCAAATGCCATATCTTCCGCCATGATCCGTTTCTTTGCGCCATATGAATCATAAACCGTAACGGAAGAAACGATATCTTTCATCTCGCTTCCGTATGCGCCTGCGTTCATTGTAACAGCGCCGCCGACCGTGCCCGGTATCCCCGCCGCAAATTCCATTCCGCCAAGCGCGGCTTCTGCCGCCGCGTTTGCCGCTTTCGTCAGAAGCACACCCGCCGGAACTTCCATAACGGTGTCTCTGATCGTGATCTCCGTTTCATCTGCACCCATCTCGATGACAAGTCCGTCCATCCCGCCGTCTCCGACCAGAAGATTGCTGCCGTTTCCGATAATATAACTGGGTACGCCGTACTGTCTGCAAAGTTTTAAGATATCGGGCAGCTGTCCTGTGTCAGGCCGCACAAAATA
This sequence comes from uncultured Roseburia sp., assembly GCA_947088675.1. GTDB lineage: Bacteria > Bacillota > Clostridia > Lachnospirales > Lachnospiraceae > Roseburia. The sequence goes on along the minus strand of CAMUHN010000013.1, from coordinate 37,508 downwards.
TTCTGCAGGACCGCCGACACGAAAGGTTGTATGGCGGCTCATCGGCTCGTTTTTGCAATGGGGGGCATCCCCCGCAATTTCACTTAATTTTTGAAAAAAATCCAAACTCACGTTTCTCCCCCTGCTTTTTGCATTGCGCCGGGCTTCTATGCTTCATTTAAAAATGCAATATAACCGCGATATGCCTCATACAGATCTACTTTGCTGATGATCTCCCACGGTGCATGCATATTTAATACTGCAACACCGCTGTCAATGACATTCATGCCGTAATTCGCCAGAATATAAGCGATCGTTCCGCCGCCGCCCTGATCAACCTTGCCAAGCTCCGCCGTCTGGAACGCCACCTCATTTTTATCCATAATATGACGAAGTTTTGCCACATATTCTGCATTTGCATCATTTGAACCGGATTTGCCTCTGGCGCCGGTATACTTATTAAAGACAAGCCCCCGCCCAAAATACGCGGTATTTTGTTTTAACATCACCGACGAATAATTCGGGTCAAATGCGGCGGAGACATCAGAGGAAAGCACGTCGGAATTTTTCATAGCCCGCCGCAGTGTAAGTTCCGAATAGCATCCCATTGCATTTATTAGTTCCGCCACCGTATTTTCAAAGAAACGCGACTGCATTCCGGTTGCCCCGACACTGCCGATTTCCTCTTTGTCCACAAGCAGGCACACACTTGTGCGCTTTGGCTCTTTCATTTTCAGCATTGCCATAAAAGATGGATAGGCGCATACTCTGTCGTCATGGCCATACCCCATAATCATACTGCGGTCAAAACCGTAATCCCTTGCAGCGCCTGCCGGAACAACCTCAATTTCGGCGGAGAGGAAGTCCTCCTCCTCAATCTCATATTCTTTTTCCAACAACGCCAGGATATTGGCTTTTACTTTTTCTTTTCGTTTCTCTTTGTCGTCTTTCTCTTCTCCGGAAAACGGAATACTGCCGATCAGAAGATCCAGTTTTTCCCCCTCAATTACTTTTGCGGCTTTTTTTTCCATCTGCTCGCCCGAGAGGTGCACCAGCAAGTCGCTGATTCCGAACACCGGATCCTCCGGCTTATCGCCGATATTAACCGGTATCGCTGTCCCGTCCTTTTTGACGATCACGCCATGCAGCGCAAGCGGCAGCGTCACCCACTGATATTTCTTAATGCCGCCATAGTAATGCGTGTCAAACATCGCAAAATCATTGTCCTCATAGACTGGATCCTGCTTTAAGTCCAGTCTGGGCGAGTCGATATGCGCGCCCAGAATATTCATGCCGCACTCTAATCCGTCTGTCCCGATTACGAAAAGCGCCATTCCTTTCCCCATATTATTCGCATAAATCCGGTCGCCCGGTTTTAATTTTTTGTTCTCTCCTGTCACTTTCTGGAGACTTACGAAGCCTTCTTTCTCGGCTTTCCTGACAAATGCCCCGACGCATTCACGCTCCGTTTTACATTCAGACAAAAATTTGCGGTATTTTTCCGCAAACTCGTAAACGCGCTCCCGCTTTTCTCCCGCAGGATACTTCTCCCAGGCATTTTTTCTATCCATCTTTTCACTCCTCCATTCTCATTCTTACACTTCGGGCTGCTTCGTCAGATTCTCCTGCACACGGCGGTACAGTTCCTGCGCCGCATTATACCCCATCTTCTTTTGTCTGTGGTTTACGGCAGCCGCCTCACAGATTACTGCAAGGTTACGGCCGGGCCGAATCGGAAGCGACTGGCATACCACACGGTTGCCCAGAAATTCCGTATATTCTTCCTCCAGACCAAGCCTGTCGTATTCTTTATCTTTTTTCCAGTCTTCCAGTTTAATGACCAGGTCAATCTGCTGTTTTTCTTTTACGCCTTCTACGCCAAACAATGTCTTGATATCAATAATGCCGATTCCTCGCAGTTCAATAAAATAGCGTGTGATATCCGGCGATGTGCCCATCAGTACATGATCATTGATCTTTCGAATCTCCACGACGTCATCTGTCACAAGCCGGTGCCCCCTGCGCACCAGTTCCAGTGCGGCTTCGCTTTTGCCTATACCGCTCTCGCCCATAATCAGAACGCCCTCGCCGTATACGTCTACGAGCACACCGTGAATTGTGATGCTGGGCGCAAGCTGCTCGCTTAACCAGTAGATCAGCTCCGCCATAAATTCGGATGTCCCCCGTTTTGTACCAAAAATCGGAATCCCATTCTCTTCTGCCAACTTTAAAAACATCTCATCCGGCTTTAAGTCGCGGCAGATGATCACACACGGAACATCATAACTCATAAATTCCCGATAAATACTCTCTTTTTTCTCCGCATCCAGCTGCTGTAAATACGTATATTCCACCATCCCGATAATCTGAACCCTCGACTGCTCAAAATGCTGAAAATAACCGCTTAACTGCAGTGCAGGACGGTTGACATCACTGACCGTAATACGGTGGTCTTTTAAATCCATGTCAGGCAGAAAATTATAGAGTCCCATCGCCTCTACCATTTTTGTTAGCTTTACCATATTTCCCATATAAAACCTCCCAGTTTTTGTGATACCACAGATGATTACGCCTCACACTGCTGCCATTATAGCATACTATCCGTTCTCTTTCAACTCATGCCTTTCTGTGATTGCGACTGCGAGTGGAAAAACTGATACACTGCCCTTGCCGCCTGTTCGTTCATGGAATCTGTCGCCGCAAGATCCGCTTCATCTGCAGCTTTTATTGCTTCCAGAGACTGGTATTTTTTCATCAGAGCTTTTCTGCGCGCCGGTCCAATCCCCGCGATATCGTCCAGTATGGAATGCACCTGCTCTTTGCTTCTCAGCGACCGGTGATATTCAATGGCAAACCGGTGCGCTTCATCCTGTACTCTTGTAATCAGCTTAAATCCCTCGCTGCGCCTGTCGATCGGGATCTCTACATTGTGATAGTATAACCCTCTTGTACGGTGATTATCATCTTTTACCATCCCGCAGACAGGAATATTTAACCGCAGTTCATCAAGAACAGCAAGAGCGACATTGACCTGCCCCTTTCCGCCGTCCATCATAATCAAATCGGGAAAACGTGTAAAACTGCCGTATTCCTCCGAGATCTCCTTGTCGGCAAGCTCCTTTTGCTCTTTTATCCCGTGCAAAAAACGGCGCATTAAAACCTCATGCATGGAAGCATAGTCATCCGGTCCCAGGACAGTCTTTAACTTAAACTTCCGGTAATCGCTGCGCTTTGGCTTTCCTTTCTCAAAGACAACCATAGAAGCGACTGTCTCAAATCCGTTGATATTTGAAATATCGTACGCCTCGACGCGGACAAGCTGCTCTAACTCCAACAGTTTCCCAATCTCTTTTAATGCCCCGATCGTGCGTCCCTCCTCGCGCTTTATCTTTTCTTTATCCTGCGAGAGCACAAGATGCGCGTTTTTCTCCGCCAGCTCTACCAGCTTCTCTTTCATGCCTTTTTGCGGCACGCGGATATAAACTTTTCCGCCGCGCTTTTTTGACAGCCAGTCAGTTAAAATATCCTGCTCTTCTATTTCTCCCTGCAGCATAATCTCACGCGGAATAAACGGCGTCCCTGCATAAAACTGTTTGATAAACGTAGTCAGAATCTGGCTTTTGGTATCCTCGGCACCGATTCGTATATAAAAATGATCACGTCCGATTAATTTGCCGCCCCGTATAAAAAACACCTGCACAACGGCATCCTGATCGTCGTATGCCGCTGCGATAATATCCTTGTCCTCGCCGTCCGTATTTGTCATCTTCTGCTTCTGGGCAATCTGCTTTACGCTGGCAATCAGTTCCCGATATCCGATCGCTTTCTCAAACTCCATGTCCTCCGAAGCTTTCTGCATTTTCTCCTCAAGCATCTTTAAGACTCCGGTGTAATTTCCATTTAAAAATTCGGTTACTTCCGCAACCTGCCTGCGGTAATCCTCCTTTGTGACATACCCCTGGCAGGGCGCGCTGCACTGATGTATGTGGTAATTTAAACATGGGCGCTCTTTTCCGATATCTTTCGGCAGATTTCTGCTGCAGGTGCGCAGACGGTAAATCCTGTTCACAAGCTCAATCGTGTCTCTGACCGCGCCGCCGCTCGTATATGGCCCGAAATAGCGCGACCTGTCCTTTTTTTGCTGACGTGAAAAGAGGACTCTCGGGAAGTCCTCCCCAAGAGTCACTCTGATATACGGATATGTTTTGTCGTCGCGCAGCATCGTATTGTATTTTGGATGATGCTCCTTGATTAAATTACATTCCAGCACAAGCGCTTCCAGTTCCGAATCGGTAATGATATACTCAAAACGCGCAATCTGCTTTACCATCTGCGCTTTTTTTATACCCTCGTTATGGCTCGGCTGAAAATACTGGTGCACCCGCTTGCGCAGGCTTACCGCTTTCCCGATATAGATTATCGTGTCGCTTTTGTCGTGCATAATATAAACGCCCGGCAAATCCGGAACTTTTTTCAGTTCTTCTGCAATATCAAACATTGTTATTCCCCGACTCGTCCGAAACAGTACAATCTACCCTTTTCCCTTTATTTTCAAGATCCAGGCGCGCCTCCTCGGCCTGTTCAAAAAATGTCTTTTTTTCTTCCTGTTCTTCCGGTTCCGGAATGTTTTTCAATTCACGGAAAATAGTCATAAATTCCTTTCCGGTAATCGTCTCATGATCGTACAGGTATTCCGCAATCTTATCCAAAACCTCCCGGTTTTCTTTTAACAGGCGCATCGCCTCGTTATAGCAGCCATTAATGATAGAGAGCACTTCGCCGTCAATCTGCGCCGCCGTTTCCTCGCCGCAGATCAGCCCCGCCCTGTTATCCAGATACTGATTATCAACCGTCGCAAGGCACATCATTCCAAACTTATCCGACATCCCGTACTGTGTTACCATCGCGCGCGCAATCGTTGTCGCATTCTCAATGTCGTTGGACGCACCGCTTGTCTCGGACGCAAACACCAGCATCTCCGCCGCCCGTCCTGCCATATAAGTTGTAATTTTGGCAAGCAGCTCGTCCTTTGTCTGCAGATACTTCTCTTCCTCAGGCGTCTGCAGCGTATAGCCAAGCGCCCCCATCGTGCGTGGCACGATGGTAATCTTCTGCACAGGTTCGGTATTTTTCTGCAGTGCAGTCACCATAGCATGGCCAACCTCATGATACGAGACAATTTTTCGCTCTTTCTCGCTCATAACGCGGTCTTTCTTTTCCTTTCCGCCGACTGCGACAAGCTCAAATGCATGGAATAAGTCCGACTGGTTTACAAATTTCCTGCCTCCTTTTACCGCGTTGATCGCAGCCTCGTTAATCATATTCGCAAGATCCGATCCGACCAGCCCTGCAGCGGCAAGCGCCAGTGCATCCAGATCAACTGTTTCATCCATCAGCACGCCTTTGGAATGTACTTTTAACGTTTCAAGACGCCCTTTTAAGTCCGGTTTATCGACAATAATACGGCGGTCAAAGCGCCCCGGACGCAGCAGCGCCTTGTCGAGCACTTCCGGACGATTTGTCGCCGCAAGTATCAAAAGACCTTTCGACGTATCAAAACCATCCATTTCCGCAAGCAGCTGATTTAGCGTCTGCTCGCGCTCATCATTGCCGCCGTAACGGTTATCACGGCTCTTGCCGATCGCGTCGATCTCGTCGATAAAGATAATACATGGCGCCTGCTTCTGCGCCTCCTTAAATAAATCACGCACACGCGACGCTCCCACACCGACAAACATTTCAACAAAATCGGAACCCGCCAGAGAGAAAAACGGCACATGCGCCTCACCTGCGACTGCTTTTGCCAAAAGTGTTTTTCCGGTACCGGGAGGCCCTACAAGAAGCGCTCCTTTTGGAAGTTTTGCGCCGATCTCTCTGTATTTTCCGGGATTGTGCAAAAAGTCCACAACCTCCTGCAGCGATTCTTTCGCTTCGTCCTGCCCTGCCACATCTTTGAACGTAACACCTGTCTGCCGCTCCACATAAATCTTGGCGTTGCTCTTGCCAACACCCATTGCGCCTCCTCCCATACGACGCATTACAATACCAAAAACAATCCAGATTAAAACAACCGGAATCAGATAACTTAATATATTATAAATCCAGGCAGAAGTATTATCCGGGATGACGCCGTAAATTTCGACACCGTACTGCTTTAAAATCGGAATCATTTCTTCATCCGCAACCCTGCCGCAGTAATATTTGGTCTGATGCAGCTTCTTCTCATCCGTCTCCAAAACAATATTGATCTCGTAAGCGCCGATCTCAACCGACTCAACTTTTTTGCCTTTCCATTCCCCCTCTCCTTTTACCATCGAAAGAAATTCGGAGTAGGAGACTTCCTGCGTACTCATCTGGTTAAAACGGTTCGAAACCATGCTCATAATAAAAAGAGCAACCAGGGAAATCAGAATAAAGGCCATGACAAGCTGTCCGTTGTGATTATCTTTATTTCCGCGGTTCCCGTTCCCGCCGTTATTCCCGTTATGATTTGAATTATTCTGGTTTTCCATCTTTTTTATCCTTTCCTGCGGTAAGCGCTTCTTTCATTATATTGAAAACGTGTCCTAAAAGCAATACACAGTTGGTGAACTTTTGTTGTAATTTTATAAATTCTTTCTAAAATACCCGAAGCAAAATGGACGATTCTTTTAAATTTCTCTGGATTTTACGCTTACTTCGTTGTATACTATATGAATTATATGATTTATAATACGCATTTGAGGAGGAAAAAAACCTATGCCTGTAAAATATGTCTTTGTCACCGGCGGCGTTGTTTCGGGTCTTGGCAAGGGGATTACCGCCGCTTCGCTCGGCAGACTTTTAAAAGCGCGCGGATACAAAGTGACCATGCAGAAATTCGATCCCTATATCAATATTGACCCCGGCACCATGAACCCAATCCAGCACGGCGAAGTTTTCGTCACGGACGACGGGGCGGAAACGGATCTGGACTTAGGACATTATGAACGATTTATCGATGAGAGCCTGACCAAAAATTCCAATGTAACAACCGGAAAAATTTACTGGTCCGTCTTACAGAAAGAACGGCGCGGCGATTACGGCGGCGGCACCGTTCAGGTGATTCCACATATCACAAACGAGATCAAAAGCCGATTTTACCGCAACTTCACATCGGAAGAGACGCACATTGCAATTATTGAAGTCGGCGGCACTGTCGGAGATATTGAGAGCCAGCCGTTTTTGGAGGCAATCCGTCAGTTTCAGCACGAAGTCGGCAGGGAAAACGCAATTTTAATCCATGTTACGCTGATTCCCTATATCAAAGCGTCCGGCGAACTGAAAACAAAGCCGACACAGGCAAGCGTTAAAGAATTGCAGGGAATGGGCATCCAGCCGGATATCATTGTATGCCGCAGCGAACAGCCGTTAGAACAGAATTTAAAAGACAAAATCGCGCTGTTTTGTAATGTACCGTGCGATCATGTGCTGCAGAATCTGGATGTGGAATATCTCTATGAAGCGCCTCTTGCAATGGAAAAGGAACATCTCGCCAGAGTCGCATGCGACTCTCTTCATTTACCATGCCCCGAACCGGATTTAAAAGACTGGGAATCTATGGTAGATGCGCTGTACCATCCGGACAAGGAGGTTACGGTTGCTCTTGTCGGAAAATACATCGCACTGCACGATGCTTATATTTCGGTTGTGGAGGCATTAAAACACGGCGGAATTGCAAGCCGTGCAACCGTAAATATCAAATGGGTGGATTCCGAATCCGTCAACGAAAACACCATTGACGATATCTTAAAAGACGTATCCGGCATTATCGTACCCGGCGGCTTTGGTTCCCGCGGCGTCGAAGGCATGATTCTTTCCGCAAAATACGCAAGAGAGCACAACATTCCTTATCTTGGCATGTGCCTTGGCATGCAGGTTGCCATTATCGAATACGCGCGCAATGTCTGCGGATTCCACGATGCCAACAGCGTGGAACTCGATCCGAACACCACGCATCCCGTCATCGCGCTGATGCCGGACCAAAACGGTGTGGAAGACATCGGGGGCACGCTGCGCCTCGGCTCCTATCCATGCATGCTGGATGTATCCTCCAGGGCATATGAAGTTTACGGAACAGAACAGATTGCAGAGCGGCACAGACACCGCTATGAGGTCAACAATGATTTTCGTACCACTCTGACCGAACACGGTATGAAACTCTGCGGCATTTCGCCGGACGGAAGAATTATCGAAATGATCGAGATACCGAATCATCCGTGGTTTATTGCAACGCAGGCGCATCCCGAATTAAAATCCAGACCGAACCGGCCGCATCCGCTGTTTCGCGGTTTTATTGAAGCTTCCATTCAAAATGCAAAAATCGAGTAGAGATGATTTATCCTTTCCGCGTGCAAAACAAAGAGGGCAGGTCTTCCTGCCCCCTTTTTATATCTGCTTTTTTCCAACCTGTTCTCCCATACGTACCCTGGTCTCTATCCCCCGCTCTGACTGAGACAGAATATCCGAATCCGGACAAACTTTCCCCCTTTGGGTGATCAAAATTACGGTAGATCCTCCAAAAGCAAAATTTCCTTTCTCCTCTCCCCGCTGTACCAACCGGTTTCCCGGCCGGTTCCTGATCTTTCCCACCAGCATCGCGCCGACTTCCATCTGCAGTATCGTCCCAAACTGTTCGGACTTAAGCAGCGCGTACTCCCGCGTATTCTCTTTGTAGATCGGAAAATTGTCATTGGCAACCGGATTAACCGTATGAAATACGCCCGGTATTTGCACCTGTGCGGATACCTTTCCGCTGTCTGCATAGACATAGTGATGATAATCCTCTACACACAGACGAAATACCCAAAGATATCCGCCCGCATAGCGTCCGGCAAGCTTCTGATTTCTTACCAGGCTCCCAACTGTATACGGCGTATGCTTAATCGTGACTACGCTGTTTTCACTGACCGGATAGACGCAGAGCCTGCCGTCGCAGGGGCTGATCAGTACATGCTCCGCCCGGTCAATCTTCCTTGCGCCCGCTTTTATTTTTCTGGTAAAAAAATCATTGTAGGAATGATAATCCCGCGCTTCATACTCGCTCATATCAATAGCATGACTGCGCACAAACGGTGCAATCAATATTTTCGAAAAACCTGTGCGAAGCACGGCCCCGCCTGCTTTTGAAAACAGGGGGGAAAGGAACGGCCTGAGCAGAATCCTTCCTGTCGTGTGATTATATGCCGCCTCCAGCAGACGATCCTGTATTGAATTTTCTATTGTGATATTCCCTCTTCGATCAGAAACAGTATGCATCCCAACCCTCTCCTTTCCCTCCTGTACATTCGGCAATACGGCAGCTGATTAATATTTGAATAAAGATCCGAAGCGAAGCAGGCGCCACCATTCATGCCACACAAATACGATTACTACAACCGCAGCAAATACCACTGCGACCGTGATCAATACCTCTATCGTGGTGGGCTTTCTCAGCTTAAAGTCCGTGATAAATAAAATACCGATCACAGCAACCAGAATATGAAGTATCACCATAAAAATCTGCTGACTGGGCAGCAGCGGAGACACAACAAAAAAGATCGGCAGAGCGATTGCCATGGAAGTAATCGGCAGTCCACGGTAAAACTTCCCTGCCTCATCCGACTCACGCTGGCGCTTTGCCTCCAGCACATTAAAATAGGCAAGCCGGATCAGGCCGGCAAGTCCATAAAAGATTAAAATCACCATACTGTAAATATGATTCATTCCCAGCTTATAGCAGATTACAATCGGAAATACGCCAAAACAGACCACATCACAGAGAGAATCTATCTGAATCCCGAAATTTTTTTCATCCTCCGTGCGGTCCTTTTTCGTTCGCGCAATTTTGCCGTCAAACATATCGCACAGTCCGGAGAATGCAAGGAAAAAAATCGCCCAGCGCGGCTGCGCAGAAACCGCACAGAATATGCCGATCAGCGAAGACGCAAGGCTGATATATGTCAAAATCACAGTATAATCATAAAATCCTATCATTCATTTGTATCCTTTCTTCAACTGCTGCATCCGTCCCACTGCCACGCCGGCATCCGGACGCCTGTATGTGTAATAAATCTGTGCCACCGCCGTAAAAACCGCGCTGAACAGAAGCTGACTGTAAAATCCGATTCCTCTTGAAAGAACCATCGCCGGCAAAAGCAGCGACTGGAAAACGGTTGGAAAAATCCGCAAAAACAAACTTTCACTGATCCCCATTCCGCCCGGAAACGGAAGCATGTCAACCGAAATGGAAATTACGGCCTGCAGCAGTATCACTTCCCATACCGGCGTACCGGAAAGCCCAAATGCCTTATACACCGTCCATGTAACTGCAAACAGCATAAATCGCTGGACAAATGTGATCCAGATCACATTGACAAGTACCTTTTTGTGACTGCTCAAATATGCCGCCGTCTCACGATATACCTGCATCCCGTCCCGAAGCTTTCTAAGGCGCTCTTTTTTCTTTTTCATAAAATGAAGCTTTTCCAGGAGACGCATCCCTTTTACCAGTATTTTTTCGGCCATCACCGGATGGAACAGCAGCATGGTCATAAATACAATGCAAAACACATTGAGCAGCAGTCCCAGATAAAATACAGGCAAAATTCCGGTCAGATATTTTTGTGTAAATCCTCTGCCTAAAATCAGAATCCCGATTCCTGTCACAACAAGCACTAATTTATAAGTAATTGTAACAACCATCAGTACAACCGAAGAAACCGGAATCGGAATATTTTCTTTTTTCATATAGTAAATCTGCATCGGCTGCCCACCGGTCGCTGATGGCGTAATATAACAGAAAAAATAGTCCACAGCTGAAAACAGAAAACAAACGCGCTTTTTCACATCTATGCCAAAGGAACGCATCAGATACCATATAATAATGGATCCTCCCCAAACACACAGAAGCGCAAAGAAAACTCCCGGGATCAGCCAGAATGCATTCACCTGTCTGATCGCATTTATCATTTTATCCAGATCTTCCCCATGAAAAACACCGTAAATTGTCACTGCGAATATGACAACCAGAAAAACGGCATTCCCGATCATTTTCTTTTTTGACTGCATTTTACGCTCCTGCCTCTCGCAAAAAATAATTTGTCTGTCCTGTCCAAAAATTTCTCATATGCACCATATACCCTCTGCCTTTTTCCAATCCAAAAACAGATCTCCGCTGTGAGAATGCCCCCAAATACATCTACGATTACATGTTGTTTTGTCGTTACCGTAGAGATAAAAACCAATATCGCCACAAAACAGGAAAATCTTTGATACCATACCGGGATCTGCGGTTTCTTCTTAATCCCGATATAACAGAACCAGCTCACCAGACAGTGGATTGACGGAAAGAGGTTGTCCGCAGCATCCGTCTCATATAAAAAAATCATCAATTGATTCCAAATACCGTTCGGTTCAACTGCCGGTCTTTGGTTGGTTGTCGGAAACAGCAGATAAAACACCAGACAAACTGTTTTGGAGAGAAGTTCCGCGGAAAAAAACTGACTTACTTCTCTTTTCCCCTGACGTGCGATCAGAATATAATTTACGATCCAGAACAGATAACATCCGAAATAGATTATAATAGAGGGCGGCCAAAACGGAATCCAGTCATCCAGGCCGCATTCAATATTATAATGGCGCCAGCCCCCGGCAATGCGCCTGGAACCGCAATAAATCAAAAAATCATACACTACAGCAACAATCAGGGACAATAAGCCATACGCCGGAACAATGGAAGTAATGGATTTTCGTTTTTTCGTCATTGAATTCCACCTTTATTGCTACATATATTCCCTTTTTTTTAGTACATTCAAAGTATATCAAATACGTTTAAAAAAACAAGTCAATTTGACATATCTTTTACAAATATTAAGGAAATTCTAAGGATAATCAGGGGGATACGGCTTTCTGTAAATTCTTTCCACAAAAAACTGCCGCATTATGGTTTTTTCCCATAATGCGGCAGTTTTTGCTGTTTTACCAATCATCTAAAAAACGTCTCTTACTTGACAGACATTTTCTTTGTCACACCTGCTTTGGAATTAAAATATTTCTTCTTGTAAGTAGATGCTTTTCCTTTTGGTACCACAAATTTCGCATTTGATTTAATGCTCTTAAATGCATTTTTGCCAACCGATTTGATCTTCTTTGATGTAATTTTGATATTCGCCAGTTTCTTATCGCCTTTAAACGCCTCTTTACCAATCGTTGTAAGTCCTGTTCCGATCGTCACTTTGCTCAGCCTGGAACATCCTGCAAACGCGCTTGTTCCGATCTTTGTTGTGCTGTTTGGAATCGAAACATTCTTTAATGCAGCACAATTCTTAAATGCATTGTTACCGATCGTTTTTACTTTCTTTCCAATCGTTACTTTTTCCAGCTTCTTATCGCCACTGAACGCATCGTTGCCGATCGATGTAACGCCGCTGCCGATGGTTACTGTTGTAAGCTTTGTAAATCCGGCGAACTGTTTCTTATCAATCTTTGTAATATTGTTTCCGATCTTAATCGACGTAACATTCTTCTTGTTGCCTGAAGTAATCGCCTTTGCGGCAATGGATGTTACTTTGTAAACATTTCCGTTAGCATCCTTTATCGTATCCGGAATATCAATCTTCTTGGAAGTTGTTCCGGCAAATGCTACCGTATTTGTCGTGCCGCTGCCTGTTACCGTGTATTTGGCGTTGCTGTCACCTGTAACTGCTTTCACCGGCTGACCTTTTGCAGGCACGGTAGACGTACCTGGCTGATCCGGATTCTGTGGCTGATCCGGATTCGATGTTCCTGGCTTTTTCTGTAATGCAGCCACCGCATCGTTCAGCGCTTTTGCTGCCGCGTCCACCTCTGCCTGTGTCGCTCCCGCATTCGCATTTACCTCGTTGGCTTTTGCAAGCGCCGTCGTTACAGCCGCATAGCTTTCTGCCGTGTACTCTGCTGCATTGATCGCTGTCGCTGCATTGATTGCAAGTACAAGAGCCGCTTTATCCGCCGCTGTCGGCGGTGTAACAGGCACTAACTCTTTGATTGCCGTCTCTAACGCCAGCCCTGCTGTATAAAGCGCATCAATATCCGCGCTGCCGACTGCAGCCTCCGCATTCTGAATTGCTTTTTCAAGCCCTGCATAACTCTCCGCCGTGTAGTTTTCTTTTACAAGCGTTTTTGATGTAGCGATCGCATTATTAAGATTTGTCGGATCCGCCGCAAGCGCTTTTACCGCATCGTCAAGCGTCTTCATTGCCGCTGCGATCTCGCTGCTGTCCGCCGTTCCGTCTGTCTCCGCCAGCGCTGCATTAATTGCCGCCTGTAATGTCTGGTAGCTTTCTGCTGTGATGTAATCTTTCTTCGCATCGTATGCCTGAGCCGCCTCAATCTTTGCCTTAAGTTCTGTCGCATCACCTGCAACCGGTTTTTCCGGAAGAATCGTTGTCTCAAACCCTTCTACGTCGACAGCTTTTATAATAATCGCCGCAACACGTATCGTACCTCCTCCAAATACTACATTCAGCTGCCCGTCCGCAACATTGATATTATCATATACTCCCGCAATATAACCGCCCTTTGGATTGCTCAGTTTAAATGCCGTATCTGTTTCAATGGTTCCGGTTGCTGTATTGGAATTTCCGCTGCTTGAGATTACAATTGTAACCTGATATTTGCCGTTCTTTAAATCCACTGCAAAATTTGAATCACTTCCCGGAAGTGCAAAATCGCGGTATGCGTTTTTCGGAAGGACTCCGTCCGCGTCATTAATGGCCGTAAAATTCTCGTCTCTTCCCTCCATCGCCTTATCCGTGTCTTTTACATTCAGGAATCCATAACCCCTTTGTGCCGTATAGTTGCTGCCAAGGTCTCCATATGTGGACGATCCGCCCTTGCCGTTTACAACAACTTCCGTCCAGTTGGCATCCACAACACCTGCTTTGATACCAAAGTCAAACTGTGCCGCGATCGGCCAGTCAATTTTAACCGCTGCAACCGCCTCAACGCCATCCAGTTCAAAACGAACAGGATAAGTATCCGGTTTCGCAACATTTACGTTTGCCAGATCTTCTTCATTCCATTTAATCGGAAGACGTTTTTTAACGCCTGTCTTGTATACAGCAGTTGCCCTTAACGGCAGATACTCCTTAAAATCAGATACGCTGTTTGGAATCAGCACAGAAACCTCTTCTATACTGACTATGAAATCCGCCCTTACATGCACTTTGAGTTCAAAACTGTACGGCGTCTTTGCAGAACCGTCTTCATTATCAATCATAATATCGCGGCAGTCAGCCTGAATGGTCCGGGGCGTATCTTCTGTCTCAGTCGTCGTATCAAGACCAGCTAACGCTTCCGCTGTATAAGTGACAGCAGCCTCTTTTGTTGTACCGTTTAAGAATGTCAGTTCCACTTTTTTCGGCAGCTCATTTTCCGGTTTTGAATCTTTTAAGATCTGAACCTCTGTTATGCTCTGCGCTGTAACCGTATTTGGAACCACCTTTACCTTTTTCGTAATCGGCTCCGCATAACCCTGCAGCGTTGCGACTACATCATAAAGTCCGGGCTTGCTGACATTCACTGCTGACGCATCCCATACTACTGCAGCTTCCGCTTTGTTTCCTTTCTTATCTGTTACGGTAACGGTGCGTTTTCCGTCTTTTGTCGTCACAATATCAGATACGGTCTGGCCGCCTTTGAGCTGAACATCCTGTACGATGTCCGCAAGCGCAAACTCTTCCACTTTCTGGATATCAATTGCGGTAAGCACGTCCAGTCTCTTTGATTTATAGGAAGTCTTAGCATCAACAATTGCGGCTATTTTATAGCCATAATTTGTATTTTCTTCTACCGTTGCATCTGTAAATTTGTAAACATCCGTCTTTGGCGCTGTTACAAACAGATCTTCTGGTACGTCGCCGGTATATGTTTCCAGCTCGCTGTTCTGAATCGTTTGAATCTTCTGATACCCTTCCGCCGTCTCCGTCAGCTTACCGTCCGCTCCTTTTGTCATTTTCGCACGATAAACTTCGTATCCGGTCACTTCATGGCCATATAATCCGTCATTCGCCTTGCTGAATAAAACAGAAACCTGGCTCGGACTGTTCTTTATGTCCTCCGTCTGCACAAGCTGTGCCGTTACCAGCCCCTGCGAAAGCATATAGTCCAGATTGGCCGGCTGATTATATCCGACATTCTGCCATGCCACGCCTTCTCTGTAGGCAAGGTTCTCAAGCAGACAGGGAACAACATAATCGGTATGAATCGTCGTGGAATAGATTCGCACTTTGTTATTTGGCTGGCCTGCCGAATCGTTTGTCCTTGTGATAATCTCCTCACGCCAGTCTCCTAAAATATCAGCGACAAGTCCCATATTTCCTTTTGTTCCGTTGTTTGACCAGATTTCGGTAGAGTCTAACAGCGGAACCTGCTTCTGGTTTTCGTAATCCCATTTATAAATGGTAGCGGCAATCGGGAAATAATTCGTTCCCTTATTATTAAATCTGTGGTCCTGAATCTCGCTTAATAAATCGCCGTCCCAGAAAATCGAGAAGTTTGCTGCCGGGTTGGAATCTGACAGTTTGATCAGATTACTCTCTTCCACCTTTGTATCTGCATTGGACATTTGAATGGAAGACCAGCTGGAATATACCTCGCCGTCTGTGGAATCCCAGGAAGGCTCATCATTACTCTCATAGGTCGGACTTGCAATGGACCACCACTCAGCGCCTTCAGAGGTCGGGTCAATATCAGCCATCACGCCGCGCCCGGTATCTTTTCCGGTAAAATAACCCATCAGCATCTTGCCGGTCTTCGCATCATGCACTTCCACATGAAGCGGTGCGTCGTCATGCTCATGCACATCCATGATCTCAAGTCCCGGATTCCATGAAATCCAGTCGGATACATGCATTGCATCGCCATGTCCGTATCCTGTGGTATAAGCCATCTGTCCGTTATGATCGACAACAAGAGAACCGTAAACGATTTCGTCAAATCCGTCTCCGTCGGTATCGTTGACTGACAGCCCGTGATTTCCCTGTGACTCCGCTTTTTTCCGAAGCGTTTCATCCTGAATATCCTTTGTATCAAACACCCACTTTGTATCAATCGTATCACCGATCTTATCGCCGTTGGTATCTTTCAGATAATAAGCGGCCATTACGATTCTGGTATAATATCCTCTGCAGAATACGGCAGCAGGCGTTTTGCCGTCCACATACGCCGTTGCGGAGAGGAAACGGTCGACACGGTTACGATAGGTAACTCTGGCATCGCCCCATGCAGTTGAGGTATCGCCGTCCGGAATATATTTTACATCCTTCGCTGCTTTTGTTCCATCATCAAGATTAAATACGGAAAAGTACTCCGGATATACATAGTTTTGATCTGCCGGTCCGTTTATATATCCGATATCTTTCCCCAGATCAGCATTTGTCTTGCGATAGTCATGCTGAGCGCTCAGTTTATCTACCGGAAGCTGTTCATCAGAGCACGCTCCTACCCAGTCAACTCTCTCGAGCCCGGAAGCCGTTCCGTCTTTGCTCACATACGTTGTCGTACCGTCAGCCGTCCTGACTGCGACTTCAGCTTTGCCGTCATTGTCAAAGTCCCAGACCTGAAACTGTGTATAATGCGCGCCTGATCTTGTGTTGACTCCCATATTGATTCGCGTCAGAAGCTCTGCATCGCCAGTCGCATAATCCACATCATATGTATCCAGAAATGTCTCTCCTGTGTAACCTCCATTCGAATTATCCTGCGCATTGGAAGGATACCATTTTACAATCAACTCCAGACTGCCGTCGCCGTCCACATCGCCTACCGACATATCGTTCGCAGAATAATTACATGTACTGCCGTCCGGCATCGTCTCATCTGCCGGCGCAAAGAGGGAAAGTTCCAGATATTTTTCTTTCCAGACTTTTGTATCCTTTGCAGCTACTCCAATGCTTTGATCATTGCTTCCGACTACTTTGTAAACATCCTCGGCTTTTCCCGCCGGATCAATCAGGTTTGTCACCTTAAGGTTCTCGTCCAGAACACTGCCGTTTTTGTATACGGTAAATGTCGTCGACTGATTGCCGTCTTTGTCAAAATCACTCTCAAAGCTTCGCCAGCTCAGATAAGCGCCGGAAGTATATTCTTTGCCATCCGGACCGGTTGCGGATACCAGTGTCTCCGCCCCGTCTTTACCGGCGAGATTGACTGCTACCAGCGCACGGTCTTTATAGCGTTCTCTGCCTTCCTGCTGAGAAACCTCTGTGCCCGTCCCCGGACTGTTTGCCTTTGCATCTCCCAGTCTGTCATTTTCTGTGTTGTCTGATCCCGAACCGTTTTCCGTCTCTGCTGCGAGCAAAGAACCGTCCACCTGTCCGAAACTGGAAGCAGTCATCGCTGCCGCCAACAAACAAGCCACAATTTTTCTCTTCATATTTTTCCCCCTTCTGAAAAAATTAATGATTATCATTTTTCATTATAACACGCTTTCCCATCTTTGCAAGTTATTTTGTACATATTTTGTACATATTTTTGTCAAAATTAATGCACGTATACAAGGGCCCGATTTTGCATGTCCCTGTTATTTAAGCACTTTGCACAAACGTGCTGTTACCTTCCGCACTTACAGAGTACACAATAAGCTGGTATCCCATGTCCCTCCCTGATGGCGAAAATACGCTATACACGTAAAAAGCGGATCTGCAAGTTATAAAGCGATGAAAGGTCGCTGCATGGAATGAAAAGTGATACTTGCCGATTTCTCCGGACGGAAGTATAATACCCCTGACTGAGTGCTCGTTTTTCATCTATATAATCAATAAAAAAACGCGAGGTACATGATGGGCAAAAAATTATCGGAAATGAGTCTGGAAGAACTCTGGGCATTGTTCCCCATATATTTAACAGAACATCAGGACTGCTGGAAAGACTGGTATGCTGACGAAAAAAATGTTCTGGAACAAATCGTTCCACAGACTGCAAGAATCAGTCATATTGGCAGTACCGCAATTTGCTCCATATGGGCAAAACCCATAATTGATATCCTTGTGGAAATCCCTTCAGACTTCAATTTAATAACTTTCAAAGATTTGCTAAAAGACAGATACATCTGTATGAACCAAAGTAAAAACAGGATTTCTTTCAACAAAGGATACACAGAAAATGGATTTTCTGAAAAAGTATTTCATATACATATGAGATACTTTGGAGACAATGACGAATTATATTTTCGAGATTATCTCAACGAACATGACGATGCAGCTCTCGCGTACGAAAAAATGAAACTGCTGTTATGGAAAAAATTTGAGCACAACAGAGACGGATATACAAACGCAAAAACGGAGTTTGTCCAAAAATATACGAAGAAAGCCAAAATGCTGTACGGAACCAGATATTGACAACATCCGTTTTCTTTGAACCCATCCGGCAAAACGCAAAATAATACGGTAGAAAATCCTGTCAAAGTATGTTACCTTAATGGTAACATATTTTTTTAAGAAAGGAGAATTACATGAAACACGAACTACACAGGAAAACGCTGTCCTTTGGACTCGCCCTGCTGCTTTTTATCGGCAGTATTTTCGCGGCTCCCGCCACCGATGTGTCTGCCGCTTCAGGAGCGCCGTCCAAAATCAGACTAAGCGTTTCCAAACAAACCATTGGAGTGGGTGACAAATTTACACTCAAAGTAAAATCCGTCACCCCAAAGACAGCCTCCAAAAAAGTAAAATTTAAAAGCAGCAACAAAAAAGTTGCGACCGTAACAAACAAAGGCGTGGTAAAAGGCGTCAGTGCAGGAACCGCCAAAATCACAGTTACCTCCGCCACAAAAAAATCCGTAAAGGCGACATGTAAAGTTACCGTTGCCGGTATCGTCGTGAAAGATGCCGTAAAGGGCGTTCTGACCATAGACGAAAATAAATCCGTAACGCTTAAACCAACGATGAATCCCAAAAGCGTTAAGGTTTCCGGCTATACTTATTCGATTAACAACAAAAAAATTGCCACAGTCACAGGTAAGGGCAAACTTACTGGGATAAAATCCGGCAAGACTACACTGACAGTTAAAACAAAAAAGAAAAAGAAAAGCGACAAAGTTTATTCCTTAAAACTTACTGTTGTTGTCAAAAACAAATCGGATCAGCCGAACGACACACAGACGCCGCCAAACGACACAGGAACAACCGAGACACCAAGTGGTTCCGAGACGCCGGGCGGCACCGAAACCCCGGGCGGTTCCGAGACGCCGGGCGGCACCGAAACCCCGGGCGGCACCGAAACCCCGGGCGGTTCCGAAACCCCGGGCGGCACCGAAACCCCGGGTGGTTCCGAAACCCCGGGCGGCACCGAAACCCCGGGCAGCATTGATATGGGCGAAGACGATCCGAATGCCGTCAAAACATGGAAATTCGATTTCGGTTCGGCAAAAGATGTTGCCGATGGTTATACGGCAGTAACGGCGGATAAAGATTTTTATGATTCTGAAAATACCGACGGATACGGCTTCCTTGGCATCAATCCGGATTCCTGGCGGGCAAGCAACCGATTTGACGGATTTGGCAATCAGCTCGGACAGATACAGGATCTGCGCACAGGAGGCGGAAACGGCCTGTGTGACGCGATCGGATCGGTTGGCATACAAAACCGTGACGGCAGCCAGCCCGCAGAAAATGACCTGGATCCGCTCGGCGACGAATATTACCCGACGCGTTTTGCCCTGAAAGTGAAAGACGATACCTATTACAGGGTAACAGCCGCAGTAACAACGCTTGATCCTGCCAAAGACGCCACTGCAACACTCTACACCGAGCGCAAACACCCGATTTATACAGACAAAAAAATTGCAGCCGGACAGACAGAAACAACCGTATTTACGATTCGCGTCACACCGATCTACTATGAAAAATCGGATCCGAAAGGACTGATCGCAGATGAAATGGTAAATGTCTGCGTAGCAGGCGACAACACCGCGCTTGCGGCCTTAAAGATCGAACAGATTGAGAGCGCCCCGACACTGTGGGTACTCGGTGATTCTACCGTAACAGACGGAAATACCACACTTCCGTTCTTCCGCCTCCAAAATTATACCGGCGTCGGCACGGGACTTACAAAATATCTGCCGAAAGACATTGCCATGGTAAACGAGGGCGAGGGCGGGCTTGCAGCCGGCGACAATAACCACTTTAATGTCGTAAAAGACAGAATCAAAGAAGGCGACTATCTATATGTCGAATACGGCCACAACCACAACAGCACAGAAGAGTATAAATCCTGCCTTGATAAATACTTTGATGTCTGTGAAAATGCAAAAGCAAACCTGATTATCGTAAGTCCGATTGAACGAATTAACACATTTGCAGACAATGAATACAAACATTCTCTCGAAAATTATGCAAGGACAGGAGAGACGTATGTAAAAGAAAAAATTGCTGCGGGTAAGACAAATATAGCTTTTGTCGATCTGAATAAGACCAGTTACGAATTTTACAATCGGATCACAAAAGAAAACGGCGGCAATCCCGATATGATCAAATTCTATTTCTGTACGAAACGGGAGGGCAATACCGACACAACCCATCCAAACGATACGGGTGCGGAAAATCTGGCCTGGTGTTTCTTTGAAGCGGCCTCCGCAGTTACAGATGATACACAGAAAGCGGTTCTTAACGGACTGTTAACCGGGCTTCGCGAAGAAAAGCCAAACGCTGTTCCGGAATCCATTACCTCTCTCGGTTCTGCTCCAAACGATGCATGGCCCGTTTATCAGCTGCCGATAGACGAACAATATCCGGTGGCAATTAAAGACATCCAATTTGACAAAGACGGAACCCTTTCCTCTGTCAAAGTAACCGTACAGCAGGCTCAGACAGAAATGTCTTCCTATGGAATCATTGCCGTCACCATCCGCGGCACAAACGGCGTAAAGGGAACACTCTATGCGACTGACCAGGTAGATAATTCAACCGGATTCGGCGCACAGACAATTTTGAACTTCCGTGCGGTAAACGCCTCTGGAACAGCCACAGACAAACTCACGCTTGATGCCGGCGACTCATATTCCGCTGTTGTGTTAAAAGCTCATAGAAACGAACAGAACATACTGGTGCCGGACGACGGCAATATCCGGTATTCGGAGGAATTTACGGCGGAGGACATTTCGGAAATCGATACATACCTGCTCCCGGGCGAAACCGGTGACGTCGAGGATTTTAACCACTTTTCGCAGACTCAGCTTGACGGTTCCGGCAAATGGCTTTTTGGCGGCAGCAGCGACCGCGATCTCTCTCTTGGAAAAGACGCGGACGGAAGAACCTACACAAACCTGAAGACAACTAACGCAAAAGGTTCCTGGTGCCTTGCGCGCGCTTTCGAAAATCTTGCAGACGCAAACGGGGAAAACATCGGAACCGGCAACACCGGCAGCTATATGATAGATGCGGATCTGAAGTATATCTCGGGTTCCAACCTGAAATTTTCATTTGTCGAGAAAACGACTAACCGCTTTCAGTCTCCGTTTATCGAGGGCGCGATCTTAGACGCACTCGTAATAGGTACCGGCGGCGCTTTGAGCTCACACGGAACAGCGCTCAGTGCAAAACTGAAAACAAACGAATGGACACATGTCAGATACGTGCTTCATATGGATTCCGGAACGGCAACCGTCACCGTGGGAAACAGTGCGCCTCAGACAGTGGAAGTACCTGAATTTGCCACACTGGAGGACGTAACCGTCAATACGTTCCGCCATCTTGCAATCACACAGACGGCAAACAGATCCGTATTTTCCGCACAGCTGTCCAATCTGACTGTAGCAAAACTCAGGGACACCGGGACAGAAGTGACAGTAACGGCTCAGGCAGACCTTACAGGCAATGCAGAAGGAACGATTAAAATAAACGGGCAGGAAACCGGCTCTGTAAACGTCCCGCTCGCTTCTACTGTTACCGCAGAAGCACTGACGCAGGGCAGTACCGCTTTCCTCGGCTGGTATATGGGCGATACGCAGTATTCGACCAAACCGAAAATTTCATTCCGCGCCTATAAAAATATCGATCTGAAAGCCAAATTCCTGGTCGGAGTAAAGACAGACGTAACCATAAACTTCAAGGATAAAGACGGCGCTCCCATTCAGGATCCTGCCGTTATCTCGGCATCCGAAGGCGTAGAGCTGTACGAAGGGCAGGCGTTTGCACTGGACGACTCCTACAAATCGCAGTTAACAATTGCAGACGGCGGCCGGACAAAATTATACTTATACAATGATACCGCCACAGGAAATACATCCATAGCCTCGCTCGGAACAAAAGGCGCCAACGAAATCAACCTGATCTTTGACCTGGACGGGATATACGATGAATTTGAAGACTTTAACAAAGATACCTTAACGCCGGAACGATGGGGATTTACGGAAGGATCCTCCGGAAATGTAGCGCAAAAAGAAAATGCCTTAGGCCTTTTCCTGAATGCGGGCGTCAAAAAAGAATCGCCAGACCAGAAAACGCTGTCTTCGGATATTTCGTCGGCAAAGAAAATTTCGGTACGCTTTGAATGGAGATGCGATACAGAAATCGGCAAAACCCGTTTCTCGTTCTTTAACCTGAAAGATTCCAGCGGAAATATCGTATTCTCGCTTTACGGAAACGGCGCCAAAGGCGTAACGTTTGCCGCAAATGAAGCGGCTGCAGAGACAGGCGTCAAAGCGGCAAACGCGGGAGAATGGATTCGTGTCAAACTTGAACTTGATTTTGAATCGAAAAAAATATCCGGTACGCTGTTTAACCTGGCAACAGGAACAGAAACGGCTCTTGCAGAGACGTCTCTGACAAAAGCCGCAAATCTTGCCACGTTAAACGCAGAATACGGTTATTCCGCATCTCCGCAGATACTTGACAATTTCGGTATCCGCTATACAGCCGAATAATAATTCGGGCTGCAGGAATGAAATCGAGCGGGGTGCGTGCTGTGTCAGCAGCTGACTTCTATACGCATCCCTGCGCATAAAAAGCTGCCGAAACTTAAAGTTTCGGCAGCTTTTTTCTATTCTTTCGGCAAATTCCAGGTGAGCTGAAAAAACGCCTGCATTACAGCAGGAATCTCATTGTGCTGCAGTGCAATTTTCTCTGCGATCGCACGCTTTTCCTCTAACATTTCATATTGCTCCTGATAATATTTTCTGCGTTTCGCCCGCAATTCCCAGAAACCGTCCTCCGATTTTCCAGAAACATTACGCTCACCCTTTCCGGCGCCAAACCCTGCCCGCCAGATGTCTGCATGCGCTTCCTCTCTGGACGCCCCAAATCGAAAAATCATATACTTTCCGCCGCAGACGCCGCTCCACGGATCGCTGCAATTGAAGCTGGACTGAATGGTATCCAAAACCCATTTCTCATATTCCGGATCTTTTTTCATCGCCGCAAACCCGGCGTCCGAAATATAGACAGAAACCGAATCCAGCGCATTGGACGGGTCTGTCGTCAGGGAAGAAATACAGCCGGAAATATACTGCCTGTATTCCTCCATTGTCATGTCTTCCGCTGCCTTTCGCGGAGCGGGTAATGTTTCTTTGGCCGCATATTTATCGGCCATCCAGCTTCGAAAATCTTTTGCTGTCTTTTCATCGTATTCTTTCCCGCAAATCTGAAAAAAATTCCCGAAAGCTCGTGTTGTCTGATTAACCTGTATCGCCTTATTGTACATAGCGTCCCCCCGCAGCAATCATTTTTTCCATCTCCTGCCTGATATCCGGCTTTCTCGTCTCTTTCTTTTTTTCTTCCGCCCCGCTTTCTGACTGCACATTCTTATCCGGATTCTGGTTTTTATCACATTCGCCCGACAATGTTTCGGTGCATGCATTGTCTATCATTACTTTTGTCTGAAAAATTCCTTTTTTAATGCGCTCGGCCTCTTTTTTACACCGCTCTACCTTGCTCATCTGCGAAAGGCGAAATTCTTTCATATCACCAATTACCATATTTCCCTCCTGTCTCGCTTGATTTCTTTCTCTGAATTTCTGTTCTGAATTAATTATCGGTTTTTCTCTGTGATTTCTAAGAGAAAGCGAATGACTATTTGCTACAAATTTACAGCAAAAATAATTCGATTCACAACGTTTCCTATCGTAAAACCCAAAATTTTCTGATATAATATGACATCAGGATCAAATACTTTCTGACCCAAACAGTATAATACTATAAGGAATCGCTACTGATCAAATCAACCTGGAACAGGAAAAAAATGCCAAATCATGAAATATACTGGAACATAATCTACTTTACAGTCCCGGTTGCAGAAATCTTTCTTGCCGGATATTGTTTCAATCGGCTCTTAAATCCGTTTATGAAAAACAGCAAAGGAAAATTTGCCGCCGGAACAGCATATGCTCTTACGATGCTGCTGTTCTATCTGTCCCCGCTGCCATTCGATCATTTTACGTCCTTTGGGGTCGGCGTTTTTTTCGCTTTTCTGATATTGTGTCTGACTGACCGGAATAATTATGAGCAAAAAGCATTCCTTGCAGTAACCTTTTTTGCGCTGCGCGGATTCACTTTTGCAATGGCGGAAATATTGTACGACCGGATATACCGCTTTGCAGAAAATACAGACTATATGGCGGATCACCCGGCTATGTTTTTCCCCCTGTACATTGGGGTATGCCTGTTTTATCTGCTGGCCGGATTTATCTTTACCATGATCAGCATTCATTTCATCATCAGGCATTTCACGTATAAACAGACGCAGATGTCAAAAAAAGAGGCTCTGGTACTGACGATTCCCTCTTTTATGGGGATAGCCGGATATGAAATTACAGGGTGCTACCGTAACTTTTATATCGGCAAAACAGGACAGCTATCTGGTTTCTATGACGCTTTGTCACTGCTTTTTTATGCCGCGGCAGTGATCACTATCTTAGTCATGATTTTACTCTGTCAAAGTATCCGGACCGGACAGGAGGAAAAACTGCAGAATGAACTGCTTGCTATGCAGCTTACAAATATCAGGCATCATATCGGGAGAGTCGAACTTTACTATCAGAATATCCGCAGCATCAAACACGACATGGCCAATCACATGATCACGCTCGAACGGCTTTCTGCAGAAAACCTGACAACAGAAGCAACCGAATACCGTAAGAAACTGCTTACAGTATTTGCGGAAGCGACAGGTCAGATCAACAGCGGCAACCCCGTAACCGATGTTATTTTACAGGAAATGAAAAGCGAGGCTCAAAAAAGGCAGATACGACTTGATCTGGATTTTCATTATCCTGTCAATACGAATATCGATGCGTTTGATCTCAGCGTAATCTTAAATAATGCGCTGCATAACGCAATGGAATACGCCACAGGAGACGAAAAATTTGTCTCTGTTCTTTCTTATCGCCAGGACAACGCCTACATGATTGAAATCGGCAACAGTTTCAACGGCTGCTTACAATGGGATACAGAGAGCGTACTTCCTGTAACCTCAAAGAAAAAAACAGGGGGACATGGGTATGGTCTGTCTAACATTAGAAGAGTAGCAAAAAACTATGCCGGAGATATCGCCATTGAATTAAAAGACGGAATCTTTTTACTCAGCATTTTAATGATGGCGGAAGATAACCTGAATTAAATTTTACCTGTTTGACTCTGACCTTACGTCATAGTTTATACTGTAAATATCACGGCAAAGGAACAGCGGAATTTATGTTCCGGGCCATCCCGGCATACCGCGGTAAGAACGCCGGTTAAAAATCTTTCGAAGCGGCGTGGAAACGTCACCGGATAAGCAGCTGAAACATAATATAAAAGAAAGCATATCTTTCATAAAAGGAAACATTATGGCATATACAGATTTGGAACCAATCACAGGTACGATAGTCAGCATTACAAACGGCAGCGACTGCTGCAGCCAGATGATGGCGGTAAACACCAATAATGGCATTGTCAATTTTATGATAACGCCGGATACACACGTAATAGAAAACAGGCGGCTTCGTCCCGGACTTTTCGTCGCGGCATTTTATGACCGCACGCTTCCTGTACCGCTGATTTTCCCTCCGCAGTACCAGGCACAGATTGTCACCGTTCTGATGCGCAATGAACAGGTCATGATCGGCGAGTTTGACCGAAACCTTACCGCACGCGACAATTCTTTGCAGATTACCGTATCCCGAAGTACCAATACAGAGACGTTAAACGGACAAAATTTTAACTGCAGCCTCTCCGGAAGAACGCTGCTCGCCTATTATTCGACGACAACTCGCAGTATTCCCCCGCAGACAACACCCCGAAAAATCGTTGTTCTCTGCTGAGCAAAACAAATGTTTGGCAAAAAGAACTTGAATTTATCCGAGGAACTGCCTATAATAATACGTACAGTAACAGGGGAAAACCTGATAAAACGGGGTGCATGAAATGTTAAAAGATAAAACTTTGACATACATCAGTCTGTTCAGCTGTGCGGGAGTCGGCTGCTACGGATTTAAAAAAGCCGGCTTTGCATGTATCGCGACCAACGAGCTTCTGGAACGGCGTTTAAATATTCAAAAACTAAACAGGAAATGCAGCTTCGATTCCGGATATATCTGCGGCGATATTACAAACGAAGAAATCAAAAACCGTATTTTTGACGAAATCAAAAAATGGAAAAAGCTTGGCAATGACAGGGTTGACGTGTTAATCGCCACCCCGCCATGCCAGGGCATGTCTGTAGCCAACCATAAAAAAACCGAACACGAAATCGTAAGAAACAGTCTGGTCGTAGATTCCATCCGTCTGATTCAATCCATCCGCCCCAGATTTTTTTTGTTTGAAAATGTAGCATCCTTTACCAAAACAGGCTGCACGGCGCCCGACGGAACCGTAAAATACATCGGCGAGGTCATCGGCGAAGAACTCGGCAGCTCCTATACCATTTTAAGCCGTATCCTTAATTTCAAAAACTATGGCGCAAACTCCTCCCGTACACGTACCATTGTGATCGGAGTCGATAAATCATTGGATGAATATATTGCTCCGATTGAATTATTTCCTTCCTATGAAAAAGAACATACCTTAAGGGAAGTCATCGGCTCTCTTCCAAAACTGAACTGGGGGGAAATCTGCCCAACTGATTTTTACCATGCATTCCGCACTTACCCGGAAGAAATGCGCTGCTGGATCCATGACCTCAAAGAAGGCGGATGCGCCTTTGACAACGAGGACGAATGCAAACGTCCGCACCGTGTAGTAAACGGAAAACACATTCCGAATATTCGAAAAAACGGCGACAAATATACGCGCCAGTACTGGGAGAAGACAGCGCCGTGCGTACATACCAGAAACGATCTGCTTGCAAGCCAGAATACGGTTCATCCGCAGGAAGACCGCGTTTTTTCCATCCGCGAGTTAATGCATTTTATGACAATTCCTGACGAATTTCAGTGGACTGCCCTGCCGCTTAAAAAGCTCAACGCCCTGCCGGAGGACGAGAAAAGAGCGCTCCTGAAAAAGGAAGAAATGAATATCAGGCAGAGCATCGGCGAAGCGGTACCTACCGGGATCTTTTTTCGGATTGCCTGTTATATGCGTGATTTTCTTATGCAGAAGCATTTTTCGAATGCCGCGCTCAAAAAAATAATTGCGGATCACAATCTCATCCGGACAGAAAATCTGATCCCTTTTCTCGAAGACAACCCGCTTCACCTGGGGAATGCCACATTGGCGCGCATTGCGGAACTGACAAACGCCAGACGGGAAAACAACGCCGCTTACTATACAAACAAATTTATTATCAATGAAATTTATAAAGAACTTCCCGTTTTTGATAAGGATGAAATCAACATACTGGAGCCGTCTGTCGGAGTCGGAAATTTTTTGCCCTTTTTATTCCGAAAATATGAAGCGATAAAAAAGGTGACAATTGACGTTGCGGATATTGACCCGAACAATTTAAAGATTCTTCAGCTACTGCTGGACAAACAGCAGATACCGCCCAATGTCACGCTGCATTTTATCCGCGGGGATTCTCTGCTGTACGATTTTGGGAAACGATACGATCTTGTGATCGGCAATCCTCCGTTTTCCAAACTGAAAGCAAAAGACGCCGCTCTCTACCTCAAGCAAAATCACAACCAGCACACGACGAATACCTTTGAATTTTTTCTGGAGAAAGCAATTCGAATCTCCGACTATGTGGTGATGATTGTACCAAAAGCCATATTGAATACGCCGGAATTTATCGAAACGCGGAAACTGCTCTCCTCCAAAAAAATAGACTGCATTCAGGATTTTGGGGAACATGGCTTTCGGGGCGTCCTTGTGGAGACTGTCTGTCTGTTTATCGACACAAACGGGCAACCCAAAAAAACAAAAGTACAATCGCTCCCGCGAAAAAAAAATCTGCTGCAAAAACAAACCTATATCACCGATCCCACATTTCCGTACTGGCTTATCTATCGAAACGATTTCTTTGATCAGATTGCAAAACAGCTGGATTTCGACAAATTCACGGTATTTCGGGACAGGCAGGTAACAAACTCCAAGACGACGCAGCAAAACGGAACGGACTGTCTTCGCGTGATACGCGCAAGAAATATCAGTGACGACGGCAAAGAAATTATTGATATCCCGGGTTACGATACCTATATCAAAGAAAAAGACGCAAAACGATTGAGCGCTTACAAATATGTCGGGGATGAGAACGTCTACCTGACGCCAAATATGACCTACAAACCAAGAGTAATGAGAAATTCCGGCAATATGCTGGTAAACGGGTCAGTCGCGGTTCTGATTCCAAGAGAAAAAATCGAACTGACCGAGACGCAGATGGCATATTTTTCGTCAGAAGAATATCGTCAGTTTTACCAGATCGCAAGAAATTACCAGACACGCTCTCTAAATGTAGACGCGGCAAGCGTATTTTTTTATGGGATACGAAAGGAGCAGTGAGCATGAACGATACGACGATACAGGATTTTTTGAACAGACATGACTACGACATTCGAAAAACGCACAATGCGCGATGGATTGACCAGAAATGTACCATGGATGTCATCTGCCTGGTGGCCGACTGTATTGCAGAATACACTGGAAATCAAAAAGGCTCTGCTTTTACCGTGAAAGATATCTGGTACAGCAGCTATACAATCGAAAATGTAAGGCAGATTTTCTGCAAGCCAGATCCGTCCCAAAAAGCGTCCAACGAATATGACAAATATTTCGGCCAGCCGATCAAACTGCTGGACGCCGCCGGAATCATCCATGGCCAGAAAAACGGAAACCACATTCTCTATTTTCTCAGAGAAGAAAAACTGCTCGAATATATCAGTTTCCGTGAGAGAAACTGTCTGAAATTTTTATGTCTCTACATTGAAAAAGTGTTAAAAGACAGCGGAATCTACGAGCCGTTTGAAAAATTTTTCCAACTGCAGGATAAGAACAGCTTTAAAGAATTAAAAGACGCTTTCACCGCTTTTACGATCGCACAGACGCCGATCAACGGAACATTGGAGTGCGGCCGTATTTTTACAAAAATATTAAACCCGCTGGCATATCAGTACCGGAAACGCGGGACAGAACGCGGTCATCTTTCCAAAAGCATCATCACGCAGGACATGATTCTCTACAATCAAAAGAACTGGCGCGATATCATATCCGACAAACCAAAAGACATCACAAGAGTCGAACATGCCGCTGCACTCCCGGATGCGGGAGATGATATCGTAAGCGCCTACCGGATCAACCGCGCCAAGAAAAATCTGCGCCGTTTTAACGACCGGTACCGCAAAAGCAAAACCGAATTGTATGACCCGCGGCATATGCAGGATCCTGCCACGCAGATGCATCATATCTTTCCGGTCAATGAATTTGGACCGATTGCAGACTGCCCGGAAAATCTGATTGCACTGACACCCACGCAGCATTTTTCTTATGCGCACCCGAATAACAATACGCAGTATATCGACAGACATTACCAGTATTTATGTCTGCTTGCAAAGACAGATTCGATCCGGGACAACCTGCTTGGCGGTCACGGTATGCCGGTAATCTATGATTTTCACACATACCAGACCGTTTTAAATATCGGTTTTGGCACCAGCGAATTTTCCGATGTAGCGGATCTGGATTTCGACGCCCTGAACCAAAAAATCGAAAAATTTTACCGGCAAAAGCAGCGCTAATTGATTAAAATATCCGCCCCCTCGCGCAGCTTGCCGTGTCCGTCATAAATGATCTCGCCCTCCACCGGAAGCCCCTGCAGAGAACACTGTTCCTCGTTGATTTCATGGATCCTCACTGTCACATAGTTCACTTTATATGCCGTACCCCAGGCCTTTTTTTCCGCCGCAGCGACCGCAACCTCGTAAGAGCCGTCATTTTCCCTTACACAGGATGCCGGAATGACATAGGCCCGGCTCGGTCCACGGAAATCTGCGATTACAGTAAATCCACCCGGCTGCATGGCGAGTACATCACCGATTAACGCTCCTGTCCTCGCCGTAAACGTTTTTCTGCCCTCAATCTCATAGCGGTTTAAAATTGCCGCATCCGCAAACTGCCCCAAAATCTCTACGCGGATCGTATCGCCAATCGCTATATTTTCATAAACCTCGTAATCGTTCCAGCAAAACGTAAATGTCCCGTCCGTCTCCATCTCACATATCGCAAAGCTGCTCTTATGTATGATTAACGAACCGGAAGACGTATTTTTCAGCAGTTCCACCCGGATACAGTTCCTAAAATAATTGCGCTGCGAAAAAAAGGTCAAAAAAACCGCCATTCCAAAATATATCATCAGCGCAGCCCATACCGCGATGCGGTAAACCCTTTTTTTCATCCTTTCCTCCCCTTAACAGACGAATCCGCTTTTATCACTGACTGTCCGATTCCCTCAACCAAACGGTCTTTGCCAAGTAAAAATACAAGAAACACCGGTATCATAAAAACAATACAGCCGGCGCAAAGGGAGAGCACACGCGCTTCTCCGATCCGATTCATTGCCGCGGAGAGCGGCAGACGAAACGGGTCCAGAAAGAAGACAAGCGGCTGCTCAATGAAATTCCAGGCATCAATCACAGTCAGCAGAAAAAGCGCCGCTATTCCACTGATCAGATCCGGCAGCACAACGGAAAAAAAGATACGCAGTTCTCCCGCGCCGTCTATTGCCGCCGCCTCAAAAATATCTCCCGGTAATTTTAATGCATACTGGTACATCAGATAAACGCCAAACGGCGCAAACACATTCGGCAGGATCACAGAAACCGTACTGTTTAAAAGCCCCATCTCATACATCAGACGAAACTGTGACGGTATCATTACCTGGCTCGGTATCATCATAAAAAGGATAAACAAAAATAACAGCGCTTTTTTCCCTGGAAACCGAAAACGTGCAAACGCATAGCCGCCGCAGGTTGCAGTCAGACAGACTGCCAGCGTTACTGGCAGACTGATTTTCACACTGTTCCAGAAATAATACCAGAAATCTGAATTGTTCCATAAAGTACTGCGGTACTGTGTAATACTTAAGTGTTCTGGTATCACGGTAAAAGATGCATACTGCGAAACCACGCCGGGATTTAAGACGCCCCCATAAGATTTTGTCAGGTCGCTCACGCTGAACAACGAAAGACAACCAATGTACAAAATCATCAGCAGCGTTACCGCCCCTGTCAGATACACCACAAACTGTGCCAGAACTATTCCTTTATTTTTTCTTCTATCTCTTTTTCTTCCTTTCATGCCTCTCCTCTGAAAACCAGAACAGGAAAAACAATACGGTTCCTATCAGTAAAAATAAAAAAACCGACGCGATCACTGTCCTGTCGTAATTTAACGATACAAAATTATTATTTAAAAAATTCTGAATCAGATAAGCCTCGTCTGTCGGCGAATCTCCCAGCAACAGATAGGATTCACGATATAGTTTAAATATTCCAATTATCCCCATGATCAGGACAAAGCGAAAAAAAATGCCAAGCTGCGGCAATATGATACGGAAAAATGTATATCGCTCATTTGCGCCGTCCAGAGCAGCCGCCTCCAGCTGCTCTTTCTCAATTCCGCTTATCCCTCCAAATACAACCACCATCGAATCTCCGGTATTATTCCACAAAAAAATTGCGCATAACATCACACATGCCCACTGCGAGTTCAGCCAGTCGACCGGTTCTTTTCCCAGATTCACCAGAATACCGTTTATAACGCCATACTTTTCAAAAAACAGCTTTACCACGGTAGCAACCACAACAGAAGGCAGGATCATTGGCAGCAGGTGCACCGCAAACCAGAAAGAAACGCCTCCGGATTTCTTTACTGCCAGCCGGTTCATAAAATACGTCAGACATATGGCAAAAAAAAGCAGCAGCGGCAAGCCTGCCAACGCAAGTTTTATCGTATTGCCAAGCGCCTCTCCAAAAATACTGTACAAAAACAGCTCTGTATACGAACGAAATCCGATCCAGCGTACTCCTTCCCGGTCCGTCTTTATAACAGTCTGCACGACGCTGCGCAAAAACGGAACTATATAAAATGCCATCAAACCAACGATACTGACAGACGCAAACAGATACCCCGCTGCGGCTTTTTTGATTTTCATCCGCTTTTTGGATCCGACTGCCTTTTTTCTCTGTTTCTTCTCCATGGACACTTACTCCCTCAGATATCGGTTAATTTCTTTTTGCACAGACGCAAGCACTGCCTCCTTATCCATACCCTGACAGTAATCAATCAGTCCTTCCGTTGCAATTTTGTAATAACCTGTGTTGTGTAAAATGGCAGGCCCCATGTCGCCGAGCACTGCTTCCGTCTCTGCACGTATCTCATCATCCATTTTGGGCGTATAGATTTCCTCTCCCGTCTCAGGATCTTCATAGGCGACAATTTCGTAATAAGTAAGCGACTCCATCTGTTTCGATACAATAGATTTTTTTACAGATAAATTCGTGTTCCATGTATCATCGTAATCCATGATGTAACGCAGAATCTGATATGCCTCATACGGATGCCTGCTGTTTTGATTGACAAATCCAAAACCGCGCAGTACCGGCTGTACTTTCCCCTGCCTGTTCCGCCAGGGAAGAATTGCGCATTCTGTCCCCCATAAAGTCTGTTCCATCTGTTCCATATACATTCGGGCTTTCAAATAATTAGCCGTATAAGAAATAACCAGAATATTGTCCCTTAACATACCGATCGGATCGCTTTTCATTTTTTCCTGAAGAGCCGGTTTCTCGTCATAATCATCCTGAAGCGTTTTGCTCAATTCCAGAAGAAGCGCAAAATCGTCCATGTCCTCCGGAGCCCGTTTATCCTCCTCTGTCAGCAAAATGGCGCTCGTCTCCATCAGAATGGCGGCTCGCTCCGGCTGCGATTCGCCGCCCCCGGACAGTATATGCATCCATGTATTTTCGTCCGCAGATTCCGCTGCAGCCATCAGCATATCTGACATATCATAAAAATTGTTCAGATCTTCCTCACGGTACCCGATTTCTTTCAGTGTGGACTGTCTTACAATAAACGAATCTATCACAAATTCAAACGGAACCAGATACTGACCGCCGAACAGTTTCCCTCCCTCAAGAACCGCCTCATAGTAGTCTTCCCTCCGAAAGCTCTCATCCTGGTCAAAATAAGCAGACAGTTCCGCAATATTCCCGCTTTGTACCGCTTTGTACACATCAAATGCACTTGACGATGACAGCAGTACGGCATCCGGCCCACTGCCGGCTGCAATCTCCGTTGCAAGCCGGTTCATCAGCTCCTCATCCGATTCAAACGGTGTCAGCTTAATCTTCACATGTCTGTGAGAGCTGATATATCTGCCCATCGCAGTACCAAAATATGGATGATCTTTTACATAGTAAATCATCAACTCCGCTTCTTCCTCTTTCCAGTCATCTTCTTCCTGCTGTTTGCAGCTCTCACTATTTTCCCTGTCACTTTTTCCAAGATTTTCAGAGCTCTCTTTTGCACAGGCAACCGGCAGAACAAAAAAAACTCCTAACATGACAAACAGGATAAAACATGTTCTTCTTTTCCTTTTTTTCTTCATTTCCTTTTTCCTCCATTTCTGCACCGCTTTTTGCACATTTCAGGTATATGGCAGACAGTGTACAGCCACATATCCTGCAACCGAAACCGCATACTTTTGTGCGAATCAAATTTGGCCTGTTCCCACAGATGCTGTTTTTAAATTAACATTGAAAAATATGTTTTTCAATACACACAACGGCAAACGGTCATACAGACCAATAAACGGTTCTGCGACAAAAGGACTGTCCGAAAAAAAGGGGAACCAGTGACTGATTCCAGCCACTGGTTCCCCAAAACTAAAAAAAGAACCTGACATCCTGTCTATTTTGAATTCAGTTTCAGATAAGCCTCTGCGATAAATACACCCTCCCTTTGCCCATATTCCAGTTTCCCGTCATATTTTTCCACAATCTTGCGAACATTATAAAGACCAATCCCATGATTTTTCTTATCCTGCTTGCTGGTTACTGTCAGAAAGCCGGATTCCTCCTTTTTCTCCTGCAGCATTGTGTTTTGTACACAGATATGAAAATACTGTTTTCCACAGTCAACCTCGAATCGTATCTTCTTTTCCTGTATGATAATCTGTTCTACCGCCTCAACGGCATTTTTGACAAGATTCGATACAAGCACACACAGGTCAGGACCGGATATGGCATCTATCTCGTCCACATAACCGCTCACCGTAAGCTCACAGGTATCACGAATCGGCAAAAAATAATAATTGACAATCGTATTCATCATATGGTTGCCCAGATCATACTGCCTGATGCCAATGTCATGCAATTCTCCCAGAAGCTCTTTGACATATAAATTTAAAGCTTCATACTCATGCCGATTCGCCATACCGCTGATACTGACCAGATGGTTACTGATCTCATGCCGGAAATTTCTTGTGTCCTGTTCTTTTTCAATCAGCCTGTCAAAGTATTCTTTTTGCTGCGCATTAAATTTTTCGGCATACTCGTTCTGCAATTGTAATACTCCGTACATTCTGTAATAATAAATGCACAGCACTAATATCAGGAAAATTCCGATTACTCCAAAAATAATCACCGCCGCCCAGACTACAGAACCGCGCCTGCCCCTGATATAGAAAGAAGTTATTCCGAGATAAACCATCATCGCATGGAGCGCAAACAGCGCGCCGGCAACTATACTCCAGAAACGAAACGGCATCTGCCCTATTCTGATCCTCTTGTGTCCGGGAATCAGTTTATATAAGAGAAGACATAAAACGCTGACTATAATTTTACTGATGGTCGCAGTCCATTTCCACTGGCTGCGCCAGAGAAAATTACGCAGTACAAACTGCAGGCACTGATGGCAGATGCCCAAAACCGAATAAACCACAATCCATACGCGGACACCCTCCCAAAAAGAAAACTGAAACACAAAATAAATAACGAACAGCATTCCCAGCTGATAGCATCCCACGGCGTTAAAATAATAAATGTCAAAAACAACTAAAATCCCCACAATCAACATACTTACGACTCGTTTTGCCGTAAGAAGCGCAGGTTTTTCTCCGCATACCATACAGCAGAATATAACCCATTCTGCTGCTCCAAACAGTAATTCTCTCAAATAGGTTTGCATCAGCAATACTTTGTGTCAAACTCCATATATTTTTTTTCAAAATCATTTTTTTTACGCCTGGAAACCAGAATCTTCTCCCCTGTAGTCAGATGAACTACTTCTTTCTCTATTGTACGCACTGCGCCAAGATTCACAATATATGCCTTATGGCAGCGAAAAAACAGCCTGTTGTCCAGCACTTCCTCCCATTTCTTTAACGGTACTTCACTGCGAAATTCATATTTTTTTGTATAAATCATAGTCGCTGCGCTCTCTGCAAGAATATAGCAGATATCTTTCTGCAGAATAGTATGGCTTCTTCCGTCACGATAAACACGCAGCTCATCATTTCCAAGCATTCGTTTTCGAACCGCATCAACCGCCTCAAATAATTCCTGCTGCATAATCGGCTTTGTCACAAAGCGAAAAGCGCCAATCCGAAACGCCTCCTTGAAACGCTCTGTTCTCGCAGTCAGCATGATGATCCTGTAGGAAATCTCGTTTTTTAATAGCTGAAATGCCGCCGCGATACCGTCGATCTCCGGCATTTCAATATCTAAAAACAAAATATCAAGATCTTTTGTCTTCTCTGCCTGCGACAACAGCTCTTTCCCGGAAGAAAAATACACAAGTTTGCATGTAATTGCGTTTTTCTTTGCATATTCGGCAATATACTGCTCCAAAATAATAAAAGCTTCTATATCATCATCGCACAATCCCATCTTCAGACAATCTTTCATAATCTCCCCTCTTTTGCGCCGCCCGTATTTTAAAACTCAACACGTTTTTTTCTTATTTGTATTTTTCCGTAATCTCCTCCACTCTGCTTTTCGGCAGACTGAATTTTTCGGCTATTACACTTATTGCTTCCTGGTATGGAGTACTGATATCCATAAGAAGTGCAAACATGGCCGCAACACCTTTTTCCATTCCTTTTTCTATTCCCTGCGCTATTCCTTTTTCTATTCCCTGCGCCATTCCTTTTTCTATTCCCTGCGCCATTCCTTTTTCTATTCCCTGCGCCACTCCTTTTTCTATTCCCTGCACCATTCCTTTTTCTATTCCCTGCGCTATTCCACGATTCTCAGCCTCAAGAATAAACTGGTTATGATCCCTGACAGCTTTCTCACGCGCTTCATATTCCAGCCGCTTCTGTCTGTCCTGACTGATGATCTGCAATTTCTGATAAGCACTGTCAATATAAGCGTTTTTTTCTGCAATCATATCAAATTCCTCCTTGCGCTCTGCATTAATAAATTTTGCCCACAGGAGAATATCACTGCTATCCTCTTTCAGCTCTTTTGGAAGTTTCGGAAGTTCCACAACATGAAATTCCATTTTATCTGTAAGCAATGTATGTCTCGTGTCCTCTGCAATATGGAAACAGGAATAAAAATCGTTTGAATCATCAAGCAGCCTGAAATCAAGAATACTGATACTGACACATCTTTTAAATGTACTGTAATCACCGCCGGGCCCAATCTGGTCAACATACATTTTGGACAGATAAAACAAAGAGCGCTCCGCCCACACCGTAAGCCTGGAAAGCTGCACTTCAATATCAATCTCTGTATTATCATTCATAAGGACTCTGACATCCAAAACGCCAAGCTTATCATCTGCATAAGTTTTACGTAAATTTGTCTCTAACAGCATGGTTTCTCTGATATCATCCGGACAGATTTTGAGCATTGCGGACAAAAAACCAATTCGTGCTTTTTCATCTGTCATAATCTCTTTGAATGCAAAATCAATTTTGGGCTTCATAAGAAATTCACTCATGGCATTCTCCTTTCACAGCTGTTTTGCCGCGATACCGGCAGTCACGATTGCAGTGATTTTACTTTTACGGGAAATCAAAAAAGCGCTGATAACCAACGCTTTAAAAACGGAGACGGAGGGATTCGAACCCTCGTACCGGCTAAACACCGATAAACTGATTTCGAGTCAGCCCCGTTACGGCCACTTCGGTACGTCTCC
>CAMUHN010000012.1 GCA_947088675.1 uncultured Roseburia sp. | reverse complement strand
ACTTCTTCGCGAAACAGCCTTTGCTGTGAGCGATTAGAAGTTCTTCTCACACTATAGCCTGCTCTTAAAATCAGAATACGAAAACTCCCTGACCAGCTCGCAGGAAGAATCTTCGTGTAACACCGCGATTGCCGGAAGCGGAATTCCGTTAAACGTATTGTTTTTTACCATCGAATAGATCGCCATATCTTCAAATACCAGCCGATCGCCGCACATGATTGGCTGCGCAAAGCTGTAATCCCCGATCACATCGCCGGCAAGGCAGGTGAGTGATGATAATCGATACGTATACGGCTTTTCCCCGGCCGGATAAGCGCCGCGCAAAGGCGGGCGGTATGGCATTTCCAGCACATCCGGCATATGGCAGGCAGCCGAAGCGTCCAATATTAAAATGTCGATTTCATTTTTCACAATATCCTCGACTGTCGTCACAAGATATCCTGCATTGAGCGCAATTGCCTCCCCCGGCTCCAGATAAACTCTAAGACGGCAGGTATCTCTGATGTAACGGAGAAGACGTATCAGCTCCGTTGTCTGATAGTCTTCTCGCGTAATATGATGGCCGCCGCCCAGGTTGATCCATTTAATTTTTGAAAAATAAGCGCCAAACTTTTTTTCAAACGATTCGAATGTTACAATCAGATCATCTGCATTCTGCTCACACAGCGTATGAAAATGAAGTCCCTCAATGTCGTCGGGAAGACAACCGCCAAAAGCTTCCTCAAAACTTTTTTGTGTCATTCCCAGACGGGACCCTTTTGCACACGGGTCATAAATGGCATGATCTTTCTGCGTCGAAAACTCGGGGTTGACCCGTATCCCGATACTGACTGCTGTCCCACTGCTCTTCTTTGCCGCAACAATTCCCCTGTATTTTTCATACTGGGCATAAGAGTTAAATACAATATGGTCGCAGATCGCTGCCAGTTCCTCCATATCTTTCTGTTTATAGGCAGGGGCATAGACATGGTTCTCTTTTCCCATCTCCTCGCGGCCAAGTCTTGCCTCATAAAGTCCGCTTGCCGTCGTGCCGCTGATATACTGTCCGATCAAAGGATACAGGCTGTACATCGAAAATGCTTTCTGTGCAAGTAGAATATGACAGTCTGCCTCTTTTTCTATTGCACGAAGACATTGTAAATTCTGTTTTAATTTTTTTATATCTACGACATAACAGGGTGTGGGAAGCTCTTCCCATGATACTGTCTTTCCCAAAATTACCTCCCGTTACTCCACAACCTGTACCTGTTCCTCGACGACCCACGGCAGTCCGTATTGATTCAGCATTTCCATAAATGGATCCGGATCAAACTCCTCGATATTAAAGACGCCGTCCCCGTCCCAGACTTTATCTACAATCAGAGCAGCGCCTATCATCGCCGGAACGCCCGTTGTATAAGAAACTGCCTGCGAACCGACTTCTCTGTAGCATTCCTGATGATCACAGACATTATAAATATAAATCGTCTTTTCTTTGCCGTCTTTTACGCCTGTAAAAATACATCCGATATTCGTCTTTCCGACTGTCCGCGGTCCAAGTGAGGCCGGATCAGGCAGCAGGGCTTTTAAAAACTGAATCGGCACGATCTCCCGTCCCTCATAAGAAACCGGCTCGGTGCGCAGCATGCCTACATTTTCCAGACATTTCATATGGGTCAGATAACTATGCCCAAATGTCATAAAAAACCGGATGCGTTTCACATTCGGAATATTTTTTGCCAGAGACTCTATCTCCTCGTGGTGCAAAAGATACATGTCCTTTCTGCCAACCTGCGGGAAATCAAATTCCCGTTTTATTTCCATCGGCTCTGTTTCCACCCAACGGCCATTCTCCCAATAGGAGCCGTTTGCCGATACTTCCCTCAGGTTAATCTCCGGATTAAAATTTGTCGCAAACGGATATCCATGGTCGCCGCCGTTGCAGTCCAAAATATCAATGTAATGAATTTCGTCAAAATAGTGTTTGCATGCATAAGCAGTAAACACACTTGTCACGCCCGGATCAAATCCGCTGCCAAGCAGCGCCGTAAGGCCGGCCTCCCGGAATCTCTCCCGGTATGCCCACTGCCACGAATAATCAAAATATGCCGTAAAACCCGCCTCTCTGCAGCGCTTTTCATAAATTGCGCGCCATGCCGGGTCTGTCGTATCTTCCGGCTCAAAATTTGCCGTATCAATATAATCTACATGGCAGGCAAGACAGGCTTCCATCACTGTCAGATCCTGATATGGCAGCGCTACATTTAAAACGGCGTCCGGCCTGTATTCATTCATCAGCGCGGTCAGCTCCTCCACGCTATCGGCGTCGACTTTCGCCGTTTTTATTTTTGTTGCGGTCAGATTCTGCAGTTTTTCTTTCAGTGTGTCGCATTTTTCTTTTGTACGGCTGGCAATACAGATTTCTTCAAATGTACCGCTGTTCTGGCAGCATTTGTGAACTGCAACCTGCGCAACGCCGCCGCAGCCAATAATCAACAGTCTCCCCATCGTTTTTCCTCCCTTATCGTTGTAAAACTATCTGCGTCCTTCTTCTTCCTCCAGCATATCCTCCACATATCGTGGCAGCATAAATGCGCCCTTGTGCAGATTTG
This sequence comes from uncultured Roseburia sp., assembly GCA_947088675.1. GTDB lineage: Bacteria > Bacillota > Clostridia > Lachnospirales > Lachnospiraceae > Roseburia. The sequence continues at coordinate 55,105 of CAMUHN010000012.1, read as the reverse complement.
TCGTGTAATACCAGGTCTTTATTTTGCGGTCTTTCCATCTTAAAACATCCAGATCGAGAAGCGGGTGGTATTTTTTGGATGCAAATCCAAACAGCCAGTAACCGGAAGAGCAGGTCGGAATATGCGCCTGATAGACACGGCTGATCGGAAAGCTGTGGCTTGCTTTTCTGTGCATAATACGGCAGGACTCCTCATCTTCATCATAAAACGGACTCCCATGCTGATAGACCATAATGCCGTCCTCCCGCAGCGCACGGTAGCAGTTCCCGTAAAACTCTTTTGTAAACAGTCCTGCCGTATGGCCAAGCGGATCAATCGCATCATTAATAATCAGATCATAGGCGTCATGTTTTGTGCGCAAAAACCGCAGCCCGTCTTCATTATAAATACGGACGCGCCCGTCATTTAAACCGCAGGCATTGTCCGGGAAAAACCGCCGGCACACATCTACAAACACCGGATCCGGTTCTACCACGTCAATCTCCTCTATCTCCTCATACCAGGACAATTCACGCGCAACTCCTCCGTCTCCTCCGCCGATCACCAGAACTTTTTTTACATTCGGGTGAACTGCCATCGGAACATGCACAATCATCTCGTCATAGACAAATTCATCCTTTTCCGAAAACACGATACTTCCGTCCGAGCTTAAAAAACGCCCGAACTCCTTAGAATCAAACACATCAATTCTCTGAAAATCTGTCTGTTCTCCAAACAGCTGCTTTTCGACTTTGATAGATACTTTCACTGCATCTGTCTGATAATCCGAAAACCACAATTCCAACTTACTCCATCCTTTCCGCAACTTTTCATTTCCATACCTGACGGTCATCCATTAGAACATTCAGATACTCGACGTTTAAATCTTCCGCCCCCTGCATGGAACAGCCTTTTTCTTTTGCATAGATAATATATTCAATGATCTCTTCCGTAATCATCTCCCCGGGCGCCAGAATCGGAATTCCCGGCGGATAGGCCATCACAAATTCTGCGCAGATCCTGCCGGCTGTCTGGCGAATCGGCAGACATATTTTTTCTGAATAAAACGCTGCCTGCGGAGAGACAAGTACTTTCGGCGTAATATATTCCGTATTTAACATTTTTTCCGTATCTTTTGCATACAGACGTTTGATGTCCGCAAGCGCTCCGACCAGACGCTCAATATCCTGCATCCTGTCTCCGATGGAAATATACGCAAGAATATTCGCAATGTCGCCCAGCTCAATCTGGATATCATATTCATCGCGAAGCAGATCATACACTTCTATACCGGCAAGCCCGATATCACGCGTATAGACGGCCAATTTTGTCACATCAAAATCATATACGCTCGAACCGTTGATCAGTTCTCTCCCGTATGCATAAAGACCTCCGATATCATTGATCTCACGTCTCGCATACTCCGCCATCTCACTGACTCTTTCAAACGACTCCTTTCCCCGCAGCATCAGGTTTCGCCTTGAGATATCAAGACTCGCCATCAACAGATAAGATGCGCTTGTGGTCTGCGTCAGATTGATAATCTGGCTTACATATTCCCAGTTTACGTTTTTTCCGGTTAAAAGGAGCGAACTCTGCGTTAAGCTGCCTCCGGATTTGTGCATGGATACGGAAGCCATATCAGCCCCGGCCTGCATCGCGCTCACCGGCAGATTATCCCCAAAATACAGGTGTGTCCCATGCGCCTCATCCACAAGCGCAAGCATATCGTGCTCATGCGCAAGTTTTACAATGGAACAAAGATCCGAACAGATGCCATAATAAGTCGGATTATTGACCAGCACCGCAACTGCGCCCGGATTGTCAATAATTGCCCGCTCCACCTCCGATACGCGCATCCCCAGCGAAATTCCAAGACGCACGTCTACCTGCGGATTCACATAGACCGGAATGGCGCCGCAAAGCACCAGCGCGTTGATCACGCTCTTATGTACATTGCGCGGTAAAATAATTTTATCACCTGCGCGGCACGCAGAAAGTACCATCCCCTGTACCGAAGACGTCGTCCCGCCGACCATAAAAAAAGCATGATCGGCCCCGAAAGCCTCTGCTGTCAGCTCCTCTGCTTCTTTAATCACCGATACCGGATGACAGAGATTATCAAGCGGCTTCATGGAATTGACATCCAGACTGACACACTTTTCCCCCAGCAGCTCGACTAACTCCGGATTGCCGCGCCCTCTCTTATGGCCTGGCACATCAAACGGCACTACCCGCTTTCTTTTTAATTTCTCCAGCGCTTCGTATACCGGCGCGCGCATCTGTCGCTCTTTTTCCATTGTTACCTCATTCTTTCTGCTGCCTTATCTGTCCCATCACAATATGCGGGCCTGCGCAATCGAACAGGGACGCATAAAAAGACAGGTGAATTCCTCACCTGTCTTTGTCAACTGTTCTGCTTTTATGTTATGTACTTTACATACATGCTGCAAAAACTATTTTCAGAGTTTAACATGGCTATCTGTGCCGGCAAATATTTGCTGTTCCCACTCTTTATTGACCGTTTCACAAGTGATATCTATTCAGATACGACTACAGACACTGCATCCGCAGTCAACTTATAAAATTTGAGCTTTTAACTCAATCAATAACGCGGTTTTCACCGCAATCGGCAGCTGCCCCGCCTGTCCGTATGGGCTTGACCAATTTCTTGGTGGGCAAATATTTGCATGAAAACAATCTGCATTCATGTAAAAGTAAGTATAACATAGCGGTAACTAAAATGCAAATACTTTATTTTTCAGTTCCCTCGTTATCCACTGCAAAAGGCAGGTCAACGCGAACCGCATTTTCCTGCCCCATTCCTTTTCTTAAGCCTGACCCGCTTTTTTTCCGTTTCCGAAATCCCTTGTAAGGATATCGCTCTTTTCCAGAAATTCCTCCACCGACCCAAAATCAAGCCGGGCCAACAGTTCCATGACATACGGGTTTTCTAAAGGCGTACGGTAAAGCGCCTCATTTGCATACTGTTCTACCGCCTCTTTCCCCGTTTCCTTAGAAACAATTGCTTTCGGCCCGCCGACACAGCCGCCCGCACAGGCCATCCCCTCAAAAAAGTTGGCATTTGTCTCACCTTTTTGAATCTGCTCAATCAGCCTGCGGCATGCGGGAACACCGTCCGCCTGTGCCGGACGCACTGTCACTTCCCTGTCCGGATGCAATTGTTCTACGGTACGTTTTACCGCTTCACTTACGCCGCCTGTCCTGGCATAAATCCTCCCTGCTCTTGATGAGTGCTCTTTTCCGTCCTCTGTCAGTTCCTCCGGTTTTATTTCGGCGGCATCAAAGATTTCCTGAACTTCCTGAAAGGTCAGCACATAATCTACTGCCCCGGCAATATCAGGCTCGTGCGCCTCCTTTTTCTTTGCCATACAAGGGCCAATAAATACGGTGACTGAATCGGGATGCAGTTTTTTTACTACCCTACCGGCAGCTATCATCGGCGAAACGGCTCCCGGCACATGCGGCACAAGTTCTGCATAGATATTGCGGATCAACGCAATCCATACCGGACAGCAGCAGCTTGTCAGCTGAAAATCCGAATCTTTCACCACATGCCGGTCAAATTCCAGCGCTTCTTTTAATGTTAAAATATCGGCAAACACCGCAACCTCTACCATCCCTTTAAAGCCGATTGCTTTCAGCGCACTGCGCAGCCGGCCTGGCGTCGCCCTCTCTCCAAATTGTCCCCTAAAAGCCGGCGCTACCAGCGCATAGACATCACGTTTTTGCTCCCGCACTGCTTTTAATACCGGAAATACGTCTTTATTGGCCGCAAGACGCTCTAAACGGCAGGCATCCACACAGACGCCGCAGCCCACACATTTGTCCGCATTGATATGGATTCCGTCTTCTTTCTCCTCAATCGCATCAAACACACAGCTGGTCATACATGCCCTGTCATAGGCGCACTCCTCGCATTGCTGCGTATGCACTACCGGCGCATGTTTCTCCGGGTGGAGCAGGCAGTCCATATGATACGGATTATAGTCATCGATCAGATGCCTGCCCTCTTTTGCTTCCTGTTTTAAAATTTCCAGATATAATTCATGAAATGTTTTCATTTTAACCCCCATGCCGCGGTTATGCCGCGACTTAAAACCGACCGGAGAATCTAACGCCATAAATGGCGTGTTTTTGGAGATTCTCCGGTGTGAGACACAGAACTTCTCAGTGAAGCAGCCCTGCTGCAAACTTCAGAAGATTTCATACACCAGTATGTGTAAAAATATGGTATCTTATACGGCAAAATTTTCGTTGTTCCTCTAACCCTCCAAACCATAAAATTGTATTTTCCAACCGGTATCCTGTCTGACAAACAAAAAAGTTAAATACAAAAGCATATCGTCACAGGCGCTGTCTCTGAACTCCAATGAGACAGCGCACTCTCCGTTTTCCGCTTTTTTGTCGTCCGAATCAGACAATCCTTTCACTGTAAAATCGCTGACGGCGCCTGTACTCTCATAAGTTTCAATTTCTCCTTCATAGGTATCTGCAAGAAACTGCTTTATATCATCTGTATTCCCATCAAAGTACGCCGCAGAAAACTCCTCTACAATCGTTCTTATTTCCTGGCAATCCATGGCTTGCAAAACTCCTGCTGCGTCACCGGTATCATTCTTTCTTTGCTCATCCCCATTTACTGTTACTGCAAATGTATCCGCAATCACGGGCAATTCTCTTCCCCAGCCTTCTTTAGCATCGATTGGATAACAATAAAAGATTCCCCAGATATTATTTTCATAAACTTTCAGTTGCACATCACAGATCAGATTCTCTTCCTGTCTCCGCTTACTGTAGTCCTGCACTGTCGCATATCCTTCTTCCTCCAGTTTCTGATTAACCGATTCGATCGATTCGTCCGCAAAATGCCGAATCCAAAGCCCGACCTGTTCATTTACTGCCGCCCTCCAGAAATCAGGACCGGATGACTGCCACTCATCCATTGGCAGAAAAAGAAAATAGCCGTCCCCAGCCGCAAGTACCGCCTGTTTTTGCTCCTGCAGCCCTTCTTTCAGAAACGTAAGCGTCGTTGTATTTTCCAGGGAATGATTGTCGTCATCAAGCCGCTCATCCGGCGTATACTTTATTGAAAGTTCCTTTCCCTCTGAACGTTCAGACAGATGACCCGTATCTTTCATTCCTGTACTCTCTTTTCCCGCATCACTTTTTTCGGTATCCTCTTTTGCAACGGAACAGCCTGCCAGCGTCCCAAAATTCAGTATTAAAATAACGGAACACAATAAGAGGATGATACCGTTTTTCTTTTTCCTTTTCACTAAAATATTTTGAAAACGTCTCTTCATAATCTTCTTCCCTTCATAAAATTGCGTCGATAAAGCGGTTCTCCCGGTGCATTGCTTATGAAGCATTGACAGTAACGTTTCTGTGTATGCTTTGCGCACAGCATAACACGCTCCCTTTGTCACTCGTTCATCACAGGACAGTTCCATATCAATAACGGACTCTTTTTGCATAATCCAGATAAAGGGATTAAACCAGTGAAGCGCATTCACAATTACAAAAAGCAATTTGGCATAAATATCTCCCCGTTTTAAATGAACCAGCTCATGTTTCAAAATAAAAGACAATTCCTCCATACTGTACTGCTGTTTCGGCAGTACCAGTACAGGCTTAAAAAAACCTATTATCATAGGGCTGACGGATTCTGAATATTTTATGGCGCGTATGGTACGCTTAATCTTTAACTCACGTTTCAGCTCGCAGATCTGACGCAAAATATTTGCATCGGCTGCTGCTTTTCCCTTTTTCATCACCTCCCGCTTACAGTGAAAATAACTGATGCCATGTACCGATAGAAAAATCAGGCCGCCAATCATCCAAAGGAACGTCACAAGGTCCAGTATCGTGAAATCCGTACTGCGTTTTGGAGCGGTCATCTGCGCCGGTATCTCAACAATAATCCGTCCGGACGGTCTCTCTGAGATCTGTGCATTTGCATCCCGTTCTTTTTCTTTTGGCGCAGTCTGCGTTTCTGTTTGTGCAATCATATCGAAAACAATAGACATATTCTCGCTGCTAAATGGGAGCAGCAGCCGCAATGCAAGAAATAACCAGATCATGTATTTCCATTTTGCAGCATATCGCTTATTGAAAACCGGCGTAAAGATCATCAGTACAATAACCATCAGACTAACAGATATTGAAATTCCGAAAAACGTTAAAAACAGATTCGTCATTCTTCCTCCTCCAATTGATCCAGAAAATTTTTAAGTTCCTCAATATCAGAATCTTTAATTGCTCTGTCGCTGTATAATGTTGCTATCATATTCTGAATGGAATTGTTGTAAAGCTTTTCGAGAAAATGTCTGCTCGCTCCAGCCTTATATTCATTTTCCGCTATCGCAGACGTATACAGATTACATCCCGTTGAGCGGTCGCAAACGACAAATCCTTTATCCGTCAGTCTTTTTAAAGATGTCATTAAAGTAGAAAGCTGCCATTTTCTCCTTCCCTGCAGCTCTTTTAAAATATAGTTTGATGTTACGGGATTTTCACTGTCCCAAATCACCTGCATAATTTCCACTTCTGCTTCTCCCAGCTTTTTTATCATATTTCCCATAAACCTCCGTTCGTTATACCTTTGTATAATTTATTATACAGTCGTATAACCCCATTGTCAAGAAAAATCTGTAAGACCTGACATATCCAAACTTTGTGCATGGTTTACGCTATTTTTTCAAATGCGCGCAAACAAAAAAACAGGAAACCTTTTTTCTGATTTCCTGTCTTAATGCGCCGCTTCGTAGAACGGCTGATATTCGATGGGCACGCCCCTGCACTGTCAGCAAAAACATTTGCTGACATATCTTTCACCTGTATGGAAAACTCATTAGTCCTTATGATTCATTACCTCGTCGGCATCACAAATCCCTCAAGCGCTTTGTTTAAGTAATCGTTAAAAGGCTTCATCATTCGGAAAAGCTCTGCTGCCTTTGCACAAAATTCGCCGGCATCTTTCATCTCTTCATCTCTGATCGGATATTCCAGATACCAGCTCTTAAATTTCAGATACTCCGCCTGCGGGTGTTCCTTTTCATAGCCTGCGGGAACATTTTTTAACGCTGTTCCTTTCACAGTAAAATATTGTTCAAACTCCGGTTCATGAATGATTGTTTCCCATTTTTTCCCATTTTCAACGATATAATCCCGTATCATCTTCGTTGCATCCTTAAACATATCCGCAAACAGGCCGCCGCCCAGAAAAGACTGGTTCCCCGGCTTTATCATAATATAATAACCGACAGGAACAGGCAGCTTTCCCTTAGAAGAAATATGGGCGCGGAACGCAGGATTATAAGGAGACTTGTCGTGGCTGAATCGGGTATCTCTTACAATCTTAAATGTAAGGTCCTTCGGATTGTTATGGAGAACGCTCCCGTCAAACTTTCCGATTTCCAGGATCAAAGACTGTACTAAACTCTCAAACTCAGCATTTGCGTTTTTATAGTCGTCCTTATTTGCATGATACCATTCGCGGTTATTATTCATGCTCAATGCTGTTAAGTAATCCAAAATTGACTGTGTATTCATAATCTGTCTTCTCCTTTATGCTTTCTGGATAATAGAAAACTGCGTGGAATCTAAAAATTCCTGTATCAGATATTTTGTGTGTTCGGGAGACTGGTAAGGCTTGCAGAACGAAAAATCCTGTGATAAATCGTCAATATCTTCCATCGCATTTTTCACATCCATCATAGTTGAAACAGGGATTTCCACAGCCGTCTTATAGTCAAGCTGCTGCGGGTTTATTCTATGGCTTTGTATCGCATAATTTACCCTGTCTTTGCATTTGCATCTGCCGCCGCCATATTCTCCGCAATACTGTGAAAGAAAATCCGCCATCTTTTTGCGTATGCGGGAAAGCCGTTTCCGATATGCCTCCGGTGTGATTCCCAGGAGATCCCCCGCAATTCGACTGTCAATCTTAAACATTGTCCCCAATATGAAAATACATCTGCTCTCCACATCCAGACACTGCAGCATTACATTGGTACACGACATTTTCAGTTCTTCCGCCAGTATATCTTTCTCCACATTCTGCGTAAAATCCGGCACGTCCTGTATTTTTGCGTTTTCTATGTCGTCTCCGTAATACGCAAAGCTCAACGGATAGCGGGCAAACATATGCTTTTTGTAATTCTTCAGATGATTCACAGCAATACGGAATACCCATGTTGTAAATGAGCTGTCACCTCTGAAAGAAGACAGATGTGTAATCATTTTCAGCAAAATGTCCTGCGTGGCATCCTCTGCATCCTGGAATGTGCCGAGCATACGAAGCGACAGATTAAACACTATGTCCTGCACACCTGCAACAAGCGTTTCAAGGGCCGCTTTATCCCCTGCAGTGGCTTTCCCGACTAAAATCTGTAACTCTTCATTCGTTTTTTTATTCATTGATTTTTACCTCCTGTCTTATTAGACAACTCGCGCCCGACAGTGTGACAATAATCAGGGAAAAATAATAGCTTTCTTTCCAATCAATGCAGTCTACAATTTTATTAACCTGCCATTCTCAAAATAATAGATATCTTCTCTCTTGTATCCATATTTGGAATCAGGAATACTAATATGCGGTTCAAAGGTAAACATTTCGACATCCGACAGTCTTTTACAATTCCCCTTTTCGATATAGACTCTGTCATTTTTATTTTTTACAATGGAATGTCCAAGGTTTCCAAGAAAATCAAGATTCAGAAATCCCCTTTTCACAATCAGCTCATTCATGAAATCATACAATTCTTCAAATTTCATATCCGGAGTTGCCACCTCAGCTAAAGCTTTATGCAGATAAATTTCCATTTGAAGTCCATTTCTCCATTCGCCTTTTTTTATTCTGTCAATCTCGTCGCATACTTTGCCATTTTCAATGACAAACGTTCTTGCATAATCCCCCCAAATGTTATCCTTCCGTACCAAAATGAATCTGCGCCGTTTTTCAACAAATAATCTTCACACATCGCTTTGATCTTTTGCAGGTTCATCCCGGCTTTTATTTCGCCTGCAATATATTTTATGGCCGCCCTGTTTAAATTCTGCATTGCGGAATACAAATCAACACATTTCCGGCAAACTCGTCCATTCACAGATTCTGATCCCATAAGCCCTCCATCAACAAAAACAGCTCCTGATCTTTCAGATGATTTTCTGTATTTAATAAAAGCATAATCTGTCTGTCTTCCTTTGCATCGGAAAAATCACGCTGCCACTGATAAAAATGCGGACCGTCGCCAAGGTTTCTCACATATGCCATAAACCCGTCCAACACCCACGCAGTCTGTTTTATATCAGTCAGACATTCGTTTGCATAAAAGCCTTTCCATTTTCCATGTTCGCCGCTGCGCATTGCCTCGTTTGCACAAAGATATTCTTTCTTTGCTTTTCCTCCGTAATAAAACGCTCTCTGATATGACCCGCCAAGCGCTTCCAGAATCGCAAAACAAACCAGGCAGGCGCCGCGGCTGCAATGCAGATACAGTCTCGCCTGCAGCAGTATCGAATCCGCAAACAGGCTCTTTCCATGCCCGGCCAAAACGGCCATTGTCTGCTCGCACTCTTTTGCAAAAGCCTGGTATCGTTCCATACTGTTTTGACAAATGTTTTTGTACCATTCCACCTGTTCAGAAAGGGTATCCCGTTCGGCAGCCCAGAGCATTTCTTCTGCCGGCCGGGATGCGTCTTTCATATACTGCGAAATCAAAATACGGGCCGGATGATTAAAAAACTGTTCCCCCGCATGTTCATCCTCATTTTTCCCGTACTTTGCCGCACATTCTGCATAACGGCTCAGACAATGCGCTACTCTGCCATATGCGTCCTCTCCATAGTATTCTCTGCAGTATTGTTTTCTGTGCTGTTCGACATCCAATGCTTTATTCTTCCACAGTCCGGCAATCAGATCCAGCAGATAGACATGCGGCTTTACATTGGAGCAGTTTATCATCCAGTACTGATCCGCCCCTGCCAAAAATACCTGCTCCAGTTCATCCTTTATAAACTCCGTTGAATTACAGCTCATTGTGATATGATTTGCAGCCTGCAGATCATAAAACGAAACATGATAGTAAATACCGTGCGCTCCCGTTTTATCCGGTTTTGGCAGCGCCGGAACGCGCGGATTGTGGTTTCCCTGCCTCCTGCTTACCATTTTTCCGTATCCGTTGTCCGCCCAGATCACAATCAAATCCTGTGGAATTGGAAGAACGCCGGCCTGATAAAGTTCCATGACCTCCCCATATAAATTGGTGCAGCAGACAGCGTTCGCATCCTGCTGCTTTACCATCTCATACTGTTCTCTGATCAGTCCGGCAATCAGTTCTCCGCGCTTTTCTGGCGTATCAAAAGACGGATCATTTTCCCAGAACGGCAGATCGCCCTGTCCCCGAAATCCGATATTCCAGACGATTTTTCTTCCCGACTGACGCCTTATGGCGTCTCTCCATAAGCTGCGGAACAGTTCGGGATGTTCCGAAAAAGAGGGCTTTAAATCCGGATAAGCTCTGGAAAACATCTCTGCTCCCAGCGGCTCCGCATGATGATGCGTCACCCAGAGCCCGAGTTCAGACGCCAGATCTTCATATTTTTTTGCATTTTTATCGGTTCCGGGTATTACCATATTTCCGCCCAGCCGCAGCAGCGCTTCCATTGCCATCTCCCACGGACAGGTTTCGTCCTCTCCCGCATCCCAGTGGCTGATCAGCACTTCGTCATTGAAAAACCAGCCGCGGTAACGCACGGGGTACGGCTCGCTGCATTCTTCTTTGACCGGAATGCGCACTTCCTCTCTGGTCATGAATTTCTGGTCGTTCCAGAACCAGAACGGTTTTACACCCAGATATTTTCTGCTCAGGAAAAGGAGCGCATAGACAAAACCAAGATCGTCTCCGGCCAGAATCCGGATACACTGCGGCGTTACACAAATCCGGTATGACTCCGGCTCCATACGCTGATACTGCAGCAGAACAGAGCGATCCGGTTTCGCTGACGGCCTGCCAAACACATGCTCCATATCGCGCATAAACCATCTGATCGCATGGCAAATCGGAGCACAGTGCTCTATCTCGTCCGGCATATGCGGATCTATCCCTGTATTTCTGTTCATGATAAAATCGCTTTGCGCTAACTGCGCATAGGCGGGCAGGCTGCCTTTCTGACAGATCCCATGAAATCGGATGTCTTCACAGAACTGTAATTTTACGGTCTGTTCCCCCGATGCGTGCAGTATGCTGATATCTTTAAATTCAATCCGCGAGATCCCGAGCCCGTCCTTTGTAAAACCGCAGACCTCAATGGCAGCGCAGGGATGAAACATTGCAAATTCATCCTGATACGCGCCGAAAACTGTGACATGCTCAAACCGGCAGTCTTCAAAAACAGGTGTCGATTCTGCTGCAATACCGTCATCATTGTAAGCAACGGAATGAAGAAGGATTCTTGACACCGTGCAATGACGCATCCGAACCCCACGCACGCAGCCGCCTCTCTTCTTTGTCGCCTTGATTTCCATCCCAAACATGGACCGGCCAAAATCACAGTCCCAGATCTGCACATCCTCTATCCCGCCGGACATCTCGCTTCCGATCGTAATTCCATGCCCGTAACAGCTGATGCAGTCGAATATTTTTATATGCGCACTCGGACGGCCGATCTGATTTCCCTGCGGATTTTTTCCCGATTTAATGGCGATGGAATCATCACCGGTGTAAAACCTGCATCCAAAAATTGTACAGTTTGTCGAAGAATCCGGATCCCATCCGTCCCCGTTCCAGACATTTTCCGAAGAAAAGGTACAGTGGTCTGTGAGAATATGATCCGAATAAATCATATGTATATTCCAGCTCGCGCCATTTTTAATTGTCAGCCCGCTGATCCTGACATCAGAAGCATTGCGTATCTCAATCAGGCGCGGCCTCACCCGGCCGAAAACGGTATCCGCCGTCTCATACTCTCCTGCGTCGCATAATTGCTCACCCCCGACGGAACGAATGCGCTCTCTTTCCGCCGCGATCACACGATCGGCCAGTTCCCTGCCGCCCCCGGCGATTGTACCCTCTCCCTGAATCACAACATTTCCCGTCGTATGCCCTTTTTTATGATCCAGTTCTCCAAGACTGATCAGAGCACGGTAACACTCCATTTCCAATCCCTCAAAACGGCTCGGATATTTGGGAAGATAATCTTTCGGTTCCAGAGAACCCTGTAAAACGGCATTTTTCGCAAGATACAGTTCCATATCCGCGTGAAGTTTCAGCGCTCCCGTTAAGAACACCCCCTGCGGCAGATAAACCATATCATCCGGCCCGCAATCGTCAATCGCCTGCTGAAGCGCGGCCGTATTTTTTATGATACCGTCTCCAACCGCAAAATAAGGCGCTTTCGTTACATCAATTTTTCGCTTTTTCTTTTCTGTTTTTACGGTTCGCTCCGCCAGTTTACGCAATGCGCCGCTTTCACTCTGAATCCATACCGCTGTGCTGTATTCGCGCTCCTCCTTTAGCCCCGATAATAAAAAATGCGTCTGCCGCGCAGTTCCGGCCCTCTCCCCGTTTACTGTAATATGATAAATGATTTCACCGCATGTTTCCTCTGGCCTGTCCCAGTAAATACAAATGCTATCTTCCCTCGCGTAATCATATATTTCTGCCGGTTTCATACCTCTCGATCCTTTCTGTCCAGTATTTTTCGCGATACTATCTTCTTTTATGACTCTTTGGTAAATAATCTGGTCATTTTTTCCACCATTTCGTTGATCACACCGGCCTGCGCCGTAACATTTGTAATATCGCCCGCGTTGCTCTCAGCCATTGTGCTGATCGACTGAAACTGCCCGTTTTCACTGCGGATGCTCTCGGCGATATCCTGATTGATCGACACTGTTTTTTTGATTACTTCTGCCTGCTTACTGTGCGCTTCCCCCATTGTCCCGATCGCACTGACAGAAATATTTAAAAGTTTTGTCATATCTTTCATACTGCTGATTACATTGGAAAACTGCTCTGTCTGCTCCTCCATTTTAACGGAATTTTCCTCCACCTGCACAGTAATATCTTTTACATTCTGCTGAACACGCTCTATCACCGACTGTACCACAGTCAGCGATTCCTGCGTACTGGTTGCCAGATTGCCCACCTCCGTTGCGACAACTGCAAATCCCCGTCCCGCATCGCCCGCTCTTGCGGCTTCAATCGATGCGTTTAACGCCAGTAAATTGGTGGAGTCCGAAATGTCGCTGATCAGACTTAATGTAACGCCGATTTCCTGTACTGCCTCAGACAATCTTTGCGTGATATCGTTTGTCGCTTTCATCGACTCGGAAACTTCCGCATTGATGGCCTTTAAATCATTCAGAAACTTCTCGTTTTCCGCTGATTTTTCGAGCAAATCTCTGGAAGAACTTTCCACTCTCCCTACATTTTCCGCAACTACACTTTCCCATTCGCTCAATTCTGAAAGGTTGGCCATACTCTCGTCTGTCTTTAAACTGAGTATATTATTTTTCTCCGCCAACTGCTCGCTGGTGGCGGCCAGTTCCTGTGCCGACGCACTTTCGTTTTCGGAAACGGAAGAGAGCGCCGCCCCGGCAGTGCAAAGGTCGCCGGATAACGTCTTCACCTCGTCCAGTACGTGTTTTAGATCTTCTTCTTTCTTCTCAATCATTCCAAACAGCGTCGTCGCACGATAACTGATAAACAGACAGGCTGCAATCAGGACCGTATATACAATCGCTGTAAAAATCCATCCGATCAGCGTGTGAAGTTTCAAAAATCCGGCCGGAAACGCAATCATCATGGAGGCATTTGCCACCAGTGTAACGATATAGCTGGTTATGAGTAATTTCTGCTCATAATACGGCACCAGCAGAAGTGTCGCCACAAAATAATAATGTGTCAGGCATACATAACCGCCGCTGTCATTGGTACAGGACACCGCTGCCGTAATCGCCCCCACTATCGGCGGAATACAGGCATAGACATATTTTGCACGGCTGCCCAGTCTGTTCCCCAACAATTTTGTTACAACCGCAGAAAGTCCTGACAATAAGAAAATACATTCGCGCAATCCGCCGTTTAAAAATATCATCACAAAAATCCACCCGGAAACTGCCACCCCTGCTATGTAAAGAAATAAAATATTGTTAATTCTCTTTTCCTCATTTTTCATCGACTGATCATACATAATGTTCTCCTCCCCCTCGCTGTTTCTCTGTTCCTGTTTTTTATCATACCACAAGCACGCTCTTATTTCTATCAGATTTTCCTTCCGTTTCTTCCCTGTTCAGTCATTCCTTTTCGTTAATCTCTTCACGTTTTTCCTGAATCTGTTTCGGATTGACAAAATCCACAGTTTCGTTTATAATATTCTTATTACAAACATAAGAACACAGGGGGGGACTATTCTGTGAAAACACTGCCAAAAATCTCAGAAGCAGAGTTTGAAGTGATGAAAGTCATATGGAAAAATGCGCCGATCAGTACAAATGAAATCACGGAGGAACTGACGAAAACGACCTCCTGGAAGCCGAAAACGATACAGACAATGATCAAACGCCTTGTCACAAAAGGAGCGCTTTCCTACGAGAAAAAAAGCCGGGTTTTTGTCTATACTCCTCTGATCGAAGAGAACGAATATATTGAGCAAAAAAGCCGTTCTTTTCTCAACCGTTACTATAACGGAGATCTTTCGGCCCTGTTTTCTTCTTATATGGAGGATGACAGTCTGTCCGAGTCGGAAATCGCTACCCTGCGCGAACTCCTCCAAAAGGGCATGAAAAAAGGGAGAAATTGATATTTTTCTCCCTCAAAAAATCCGGACATATAAAAAAGGCCTCTGAATCTTTCTCTCTGTTCAAAAGCCTTTGTCTCCCCACTTTGCCCGCTATATAATTACCATGTCTTCTCTAACGGCGTCTTAAAATCAACGGCATATGGATTGTCTTCCCTTGACTTCAAATCTTCATAAATACCGCGGCGCTCATCCGAACTCTCATTTGCCCAATACTGATAACCGCGCAGATAACTGTCTACCAGTTCGTCCCAGGAAGCATATTTTTCCTGTACCGTCTTTGCAATTTCAAGCGATTTGTCAAGCGCCTCCTGCTCGGTGTAGTAACCTGCCAGATAATAAAAACTTAAAAGGTTTAACGCGCGGCAATAATCCCAGCCGTCGATTGCAGTCTCTCCAAATTCGGCAAAAAGCGGATATGCATCCACCATCTCCTGCGCTTCCTCATCGTTTACAATAAAATTATCTTTTACAAAAGCGAGACGGTCCGCTTCCGCCGTATCATCCATCCCTCTCTCCTGCAGCGTCTTCATATTGTCCGCAAAACCGGTACGATGCCCCTCTGTCAGAATCCAGTCCAACGTCTCGTCTGCAGACGCACGGTCGGACACATCCCACCACTCTTTTAACGATTCCTGCTCCAGCTGTTTGGAGGAATCGTTTGCGGCGATACCCGCAAAACGATTATAATCCCATCCATTTAACTCTGTCAGCACGGCATAAGAAGCGTTAAACCAACGAATTGTATCGGTGAGCTCCGCGGTTGTGGAATCTTCTTCCTCAACCGGAGTCTCTGTAAACTTTGAAAGCGCTGCTTTTGCAAATGCAATCTCGTTGTCCCCGAGTTTGTTTGCTGCAAACATAATTGCATAATTTGCATAGTCTGTCTCACCGTATACGATATACGCCTTTGCAGTTGTCGTATCCACTTTTACGTCGCCAACCGCAACTTCTACGTTTGTCATGCCCGGTACCGCAGGCGCTTCATACGTCTCGCTGTCAGCAGAAAAGCTGTAGTTTTCGTTGATCCTTGCCTTTACTTCCTCCATATCGGCTGCAAGCTGCATTGCGCCGCTTTTCGGAAACTGCATCAGCATTGCGATCTGGTCGCCCGACTTGTTTGCTGCGCCAAGCCAGAAATCAATGCCTGTGCCTTCCAGGCCCATATCCTGTACTTCCCAGTCATTTCCAAGATAAATGGAAGCGCTTCCGTTCGGTACGGCAAATTCTTTCATATCAGCCAAAAGCTCTTCCTGCGTCTTTGGACTGCCGCACCCCTGCAGTGCCGTTGCCATCATTGCAAAAACAAAAACGACAACAAGTGACAATTTCTTGAATTGGTTTTTCATAATACCCTCCCTGTATGTATGTATTCTGAGAAAAAAACAGAACCTTTTTTACTTTATCACACAGAGCAAAATTTGCAATGGTATTATTCAATAATAAAGGAATGATAATACGTCATTTTTTTAGTAAATATTACCATTGACTTTTTATTTATCTGTCATGTACCGCTCCAATCAGTTCACTGATATCGGCCACATGGTATTGTCTCATATATCGCTCAATTCCTGTTATAACTTCTTCCGTTGCATGCAGATCCGTGAAATTTGCAGTGCCCACCGACACCGCAGTCGCCCCTGCAAGTATCATCTCGATGGCATCCTCTGCCGTCCTGATGCCGCCCATTCCGATCACCGGAATTTTTACGGCATGCGCCGCCTCATAGACCATGCGCACCGCAACCGGATGAACGGCCGGACCGGATAAGCCGCCGGTACGGTTTGCCAGTGCAAAACACCTGCGGTGGATATCTATTTTCATTCCGGTCAGCGTATTGATCAAAGACACAGCGTCGGCTCCTCCCGCCTCCGCAGCCCTGGCCATCTCTGCAATATCCGCAACGTTTGGCGAGAGCTTCATGATCACCGGCTGCTTTGCATGCTTTTTGATCTCTTTCGTGACCTCGCAGACAGTCTTTGCATTCTGACCGAAAGCGATGCCGCCCTCCTTTACATTCGGACAGGAAATATTGATCTCAAGCAGATCCACCGGCTCGCCGGAAAGGCGCTCTGTCACGGCTGTATATTCGTCTACCGTATGTCCGCAGACATTGACAATAATCTTTGTGTCATATTGTCTCAGAAACGGAATATCCCGTTCTGCAAACAATTCGACGCCCGGATTTTGCAGACCGATCGCATTTAACATGCCGCCGTATACCTCTGCGACACGCGGCGTCGGGTTTCCCTCCCACGGCACATTTGCAACGCCTTTGGTGACTACGGCGCCCAGTCTGTTTAAATCGACAAATTCTGCAAACTCTGCGCCTGAACCAAATGTTCCGGAAGCCGTCATCACCGGATTTTTCAGTGTTACGCCACATAAATTAACTGCCGTATTCATGGAATCTCCACCTCCTCTGCGCGAAATACAGGTCCTTCTTTGCAGATCCTTTTATTATGTACATTCGTATGCAGATCCTTTTCGGCGGAATGGCAGACACAGGCAAGGCACGCGCCGATTCCGCACGCCATACGCTCTTCCATCGAAATATAGCATTCGATTTTCTGCGCGGCAGCATATTCTTTTACTGCCCGAAGCATCGGCGCCGGTCCGCATGCATAGATGACATCCGCTGTAAGCCGGTAGTTTTGTATGGCATCCAGCACATTTCCTTTGATACCCGCACTGCCGTCCTCTGTGGCAAGATAAATCTCACCCTGCCCGCTGAATTCCTCCAGCAGAAAAAGCTCGCTGCGAAAACCGAGCACGATCTTTTTCTCACAGTCCAGGCTTTTTGCAAGCTCCAGCATCGGCGGAATACCGATCCCGCCGCCAATGATAAGCGCCGGTTTCTTTTCTCTCGGAAAGCCGTTGCCAAGAGGACCTGTCACTGTCAGATGCATTCCTGTGCGCATCCGGCAAAATTCGTCCGTACCTTTTCCTGCAACACGGTAGACAATACGCACCGCGTCATCCGGCCTGTCAATCTCACAGATACTGATCGGACGCGGCAAAAGCCTGCTGCCCTCATTGCAGTAAATGGATAAAAACTGACCCGCTTTTGCATGCGCCGCAATACGCTCGGTTGCAAGCCACATACTGTAGATATCCTCCGCGATCTCCTCCTGCCGTATAATAATCGCCGTTTCCTGAAATTTCTCACGTCTGTTCAATCTGCCCGATCCTCCTTTCTGCCATCTTCATACGCTATCTGCCCGTCCACAATTGTAACTTTAACCCTGCCTGTCACCTGCCTGCCGTTAAACGGCGTATTTTTTGCTTTTCCCGCAAATTCTTCTATATCGATCCGGTATGATTCATTTGGATCAAACACCACGAGATCTGCGGCCTTTCCGACCTGAATATCTCCCCGGTCCAGCTTTAAAATCCTGGCAGGATTACGGCTCATCTTTTCCGCCATCTGCATCGGAGTCAGATAACCGCCCAATACCAGCTCGGTATAGGTCAGGCATGCGGCCGTCTCAAGCCCTACAATGCCAAACGGCGCCTTTTTCATGGAGCGTCCTTTCTCCTCACGCGTGTGCGGCGCATGGTCGGTGGAAATCACATCCATGATATTGTCGCGCAGTCCCTCCTTTAAAGCTTTCACATCCTCTTTTGTGCGCAGCGGCGGATTCATTTTATAGTTGGCGTCAGCATCCGTCTTAACATAAAACTTGGTCTGTTCGTCCACAAACGGTTCCTTTATCACAATATCGTCTGAAGTCAGCGTAAAATGATGCGGACAGACTTCTGCACTGACAAACAACCCCTCTCTTTTTGCCTGCTCCACCATTTTTACCGAATCTTTCGTTGAACAATGGCACAGGTGCAGTCTTGCACCCGTATCTTTGCTCAGCAGAATATCTCTGGCTATGATAACATCCTCTACGGCATTGCTGATGCCGTCAAACCCGTTTTCTCTCATACGGCTGTCTGCATTGACAACGCCGCCCCGAACCAGATTAATGTCTTCGCAGTGAGCCAGAACCGGTATGTCAAGTTCCGCGGCAAGCTCCATCGCCTGCCGGTAAAGTCCCGAATCCATGACAGATTTTCCGTCTTCGCTGATCGCCGGGCTTCCCGCTTCCACCATCCCTCTGATATCGGCAAGCTCCCTGCCCTGCTGCCCCTTTGTCACTGCCCCGGCCTGCAGAACATGAACAACGCCGACCGCTTTTGCTTTATTGTGCACATAGTCCACGACATCGGCATTGTCCACAACCGGTTTTGTATTAGGCATTGCGACAATCGTTGTAAATCCGCCCCGCGCGGCTGCTCTTGATCCGGTCTCAATCGTCTCCTTTTCCTCAAAACCGGGATCACGCAAATGTACATGCAGATCAATAAAACCGGGCATGACATAACAGTTTTCTGCATGAATGGTCCGATCATATGATCCGTCTTTGATTTCCTTTTCGATTTTTTGGACCAGTCCGTCTTCTACCACAAGATCTGCCGTTTCATCAAATCCTGTCGCCGGATTGACGACATGTCCGCCTTTGATCAGTATTTTCATAAAACTCTCCTATTCCGAGAACGTTTACGTTCGAGGAACCGCAGGAGAAATCTGCGAATGCAGTTTCTCCTGTCGGATCAGGGCTTATTTGTGACGTTCCCGGCACAAATAGCCGTGTGATAAAATCAGCTATCGAGCTGATTTTTCACACTACTCCTCCTGATGTTTCATTCTGCCCGCCGGCCCGGTACAGATAATACAGGGACTGTGCGGGCACATAAGCTTTGATATAGATTCCTTCCTCCCGGTATTCCTCGCAAAGAATCTCTCCGTTTCCCCGGATCTTCGCAAGAATGCCCGCATCCTCATACGGAATCACCTTTTCTACCAGGCTTTTTCCCTCGCGCAGTATATTCCCCAGCAGTTCTTTTAATTCCTCAAGTCCGGTATTATTTTTTGCGCATATATTCTGTTCATAGTCTGCGCGAAAATCTCGCAGCGGTTCCCGCTCTGTGATCTTATCCTGTTTGTTCCACAGTGTAATTATCGTCTTTCCCCGAATATCCAGCTGATGCAGCGTATCATAGACAATCTGCATCTGTTTGCGGCACTGCGGATTGGACGCATCGACCACATGCAGAATCAGATCTGCATAGCGCGCCTCCTCAAGCGTACTCCGAAACGCCTCAATCAGATGGTGCGGCAGCTTGCGGATAAATCCGACCGTATCCGTCAGAAGGATCTCCTGTTTTCCTGTAAGCGTAAGCATACGCGTCGTCGGATCCAGAGTTGCAAACAGTTTGTCCTCTTCGAGCACGTCCGCTCCGGTCAGATGATTGAGCAATGTAGATTTTCCGGCATTGGTATAACCGACGATGGCCGCAACCGGCAGACTGTTTTTTTCCCTCTTTGCCCTGTTCACGTCGCGGTGCATCCGCACGTCTTTTAATTCGCGGTTCAGCTGTGCAATACGGCTTTTGATCAGACGTCTGTCCATTTCCAGCTTTTTTTCTCCCGGTCCTCTCGTGCCAATCCCTCCGCCAAGACGCGACATGGATTTTCCGAATCCGGTAAGCCGGCTCATCCGATATTTCAGCTGCGCAAGCTCCACCTGGATTTTTCCCTCCTGCGTAACGGCGCGCGCCGCAAAAATATCGAGTATGACAAGCGTGCGGTCCATCACTTTCGTATCCAGCGCATCCCTTAGATTCTTCAGCTGTGCCGGCGATAACTCATCGTCACAGACAATCCCGGTTGCATTTGTCTCCTGCAGCAGTTCTTTGATCTCTTCCACTTTTCCGGTTCCGACATAAAGACCAGGATGCACTGTCTGCCGCCGCTGAATCAGCGTTCCTGCCACGGCGGCTCCGGCAGTATGGACAAGATCTTTCAATTCCGCAATGGAATCGTCCGTATCATCCCCGTCCTGCTCACTGACGCCGACTAATATGACTCTTTCTTCTGCCTCTTTGATCTCAATTACCTGTGCCATCCTCCGAATCCTCCGTCTGTGAATCCCCTGCCTGCGTATCACCCGTCTGTGAATCCCCTGCCTGCGTATCGCCTGTCTGCGTATCTTCTGTCGGTTCGCTCAATTCTCTGATGCCCTGCCTGTTTTTTAAAAACAGGTATTCCCGCTCAATCGCCTGATCTGTCGGATAGTTTTCGCAGTATTCCTGTATGGCAGTCCACGCCCCCGCAAAATCCCCTGTATACTCGCAGGCAATAATCTGATTGTAAAGCAGCATCCGTTTGTTTGGAACTTTTTCCATGGAAAGTCCCTGATTGATATATTCCAGCGCCAGATCGTAATTTCCCTTTTCCAGCTGGATTGCTGCGAGCGCGTTCATTACGAGGGAATCCGCTTCCCCGGAGCCAAGATACGCCTGATAATAGTTCTCGGCGCTCGCATCGTCCCCGACCGCATCGTAAACTTCCGCAAGATAAAGGTTTGCCTTTACGCTCTCCTTTTCGATTGCGGCAAGAAGCTCTGTCTTCGCATTGTCATACTGGCCGAGCAGATAATAAATCCTGCCGCGGTTTTCCAGATTTACGGCGTCGTTTCCTTTTAATGTAAATGCCTGGTTTAAATATTCTTCCCCTTCGGCCGCCATATTATAAGCAGATAATTTCTCATAAATCTGTATGTAAAGCTCATATTCTTTTTTGCAGTATCTGACAGCCGATTCATAGTCTGACAGCGCCGATTCTGTGTCACCTTTTTCCAGATACAGGCTTCCCCGCAAAAAATAGGCCTTTCCTTCTTTTTTATTGTAATCAAGCAGCGCGTTGTAGGTCGCAAGCGCGCCGTCCACATCATTTAATTCATACTGCACTGCCGCTTTGTAATAACAGATATCCAGTTCTGTGTCAGTGATCTGTCCGATATGCTGCTCAAGCGCGGTAGAAAATGCAATCAGCGCATCCTCGTAATTGCCGTCGTCCATATTTTTAATACCGATCTGCCGGTAGGCGAGCTCATTTTCCAATCGCTCGCTGCTGCCGCAGGCAGTCGCCGGCAATGCCAGTATTATTGCCGCAAGGACTGCTGCCGTATATTTCCTTTTCATTTCTTCATGCCTCTCTCATCTGATATTCTTTGTCTGCGTCAATCATTGCAGTCATAAGCTCCGCAATCTCTGGATCAAACTGTGTCCCCCTGTCCTTTTCAATTTCAGCGCGCACAACATTCTGCGGCAGCGCCCTGCGGTAGCTTCGGTTGCTCGCCATCGCGTCATAGCATACTCCTCGTCCGTCAGTTTCGTCGTCTTATTGATAAATGTCCGTTCGTATATTTGTCTTTTGCATCAATGGTCTTCGCAAGGGCATCTATCAACTGGAAAGAAAAATCTTCAATTTTGGCCGTCTGCTTTTTTACTTCTCTCTTCAGTTCATCGTTGTAGGACATTAATTTTAATTTATACTGTCTGTTTTCCGACTGGTATTTGGATACCAGACGGAATCTCATATAGAAGAACGCAAACAAAAAAACGGCAAAATAGACGGATAGCGCGATCCCCTCCCCAAAACCGAATGCCAATATGGCGACACTCGTCACAAGCAGGATCCACAGGATCGCAAATCCGTCATTTCCCCCTACAATTGCATACCAGCTGAATATAACCGCATCCCGCTCTTTTTCTCTCTGTAAACAGGTATCGCAGATCTTCTGCTCCATAGAAAAATCCTCTTCGGCTACTTTCTCTAACATCCTGCCTCCAACTTTGCCCGGTATGCGCCGATATCCGTATTCCGTACAATTTGCCTGATTGGCAGTATGCTGCCCGGCGATACAGACAGTTCGTCGACGCCCATCGCCAGAAATTCTTTCGTCAGGGATGTATCCGCGCCAAGCTCCCCGCATATTCCGGTCCGGATACCGGCTTTATGCGCATTTTCCACAACCATGGAAATCATACGGAGCACTGCCGGATGATGCGGGTCGTAAAATTCGTCCAGCGCCATATTCTGACGGTCGACTGCCAGCGCATATTGTGTCAGATCATTTGTCCCGATACTGAAAAAATCCACTTCTTCCGCCAGCAGATCACTGATCATAACAGCAGCAGGCGTCTCAATCATAATCCCCTGCTCCGGCTCATTGTACCGGATTCCCTGAGTGTCCAGTTCTTCTTTCACCTGCGCGGCGATCTCTTTGATCTTTCTGATTTCTGTAAGACTTGTGATCATCGGATACATAATCGCAATTTTCCCGAATGCGCTTGCCCGGTAGAGCGCGCGCAGCTGAGTTTTCAATATCCGGGGCCGCGTCAGACAAATCCGAATCGCACGCAGCCCCATCGCCGGATTCTCTTCTTTATCCAGCTGAAAATAGTCACAGCTCTTATCAGCGCCAATATCAAGTGTCCGAATAATCACACGTTTTCCGGCCATAGTCTGCGCAACCGACCGGTAAATTGCAAACTGTTCTTCCTCGGTTGGAAAACGGTCATTTTGCAGATAAATAAACTCGCTGCGAAACAGCCCGATCCCCTCCGCATCATTTTCAAGTACGGCCGCCATGTCTTTCATACTTCCTATATTAGCATACAGCATGATTTTGTGTCCGTCAAGCGTGATATTTTCTTTCCCCTTTAATGTCAGCAAAAGTTCTGCCCGCTTCTGTTCTTCTTCCTGTTTTTTCCGCATCCGCTCCAGTGTCTCTTTGTCGGGTTCTATATAGATCACGCCGTTTGTCCCGTCGACAGCAGCGTATTTGCCGTCTATCGAATCATCCAGCGGCAGAGGCGCACAGACAAGCGCCGGAATACCCATTGTCCGCGCAAGTATTGCCGTATGGGAATTTAACGAGCCGTGAACCGTCACAAACGACAGAACCATATCCTTGTCAAGCTGTACCGTTTCGGACGGTGCAAGATCGTCCGCAATAATAATCGCCGGCCCGGCAGTATCCATATTTGCTTTACCAGTTCCATGCAAAACAGACAGCAGACGTTCGGAGATATCCTTTACATCGGCGGCGCGTTCCCTCATGTAATCGTCTTCCATCGCCGAAAACATCTGCGCAAAATTGTCCGCTGTCTGTGCCACAGCATACTCCGCGTTTACGCTTTGCGTACAAATCATATTTTCGATCGAATCCTGGAAATCGACGTCCTCCAGCATGACCTGATGTATTTCAAAAATAGCGGCATTTGCCTCACCCACTTCTTTTACGGATTTCTCATACAGTTTTTTCAGCTGCTCCTTTGCTGTCTGCGTGGCCTGCCTGTAACGATTCACC
This sequence comes from uncultured Roseburia sp., assembly GCA_947088675.1. Lineage (GTDB taxonomy): Bacteria > Bacillota > Clostridia > Lachnospirales > Lachnospiraceae > Roseburia. Next base: position 31,091 of record CAMUHN010000012.1, on the reverse strand, counting down.
TCGCACCCGGTATCCTCGACCTGGATGCGCCTGACCTGCTGCCCCCCTTTTTTATAAACCTGTATGATTCCGATTGCCGTTCCGGAAAATACGCTTTTCCCGTGAAATACTTTCATTTCGTCCTCCTGTTCTGTGATCGGAAACTGACGCTGTGCGAATAGTGCAGCGTCAGTCTGAAACGATTTAAATCAGTGTTAAATGTACTTTTCACGCTCCCCCATGCCACTGCTTCGCTGCGGCTCATTTCTCACACTGCCCTTTCTTGTATTTGGATCTGTCTGTAAACCTCCATAATCTGCTGCTCCGTCGCCAGCGTTTCTGAAAATGCGCTTGCGCTTCCCGCTGCCACTCCCATACAGAATGCATGTTTATAATCCTGCCGCTGCATCCATCCCGCTATAAATCCTGCAACCATGGAATCGCCGGCGCCTACGCCGTTGACCAGGGTCCCTTTTGGCGCCGGCGCGCTGTAAATCTTCCCGTCTTCTGCGGCAAGAACCGCTCCCTCTCCAGCCATGGAAACGAGTACATTCGACGCGCCCATTTCTTTTAATTTCTGCGCACAGGGAATCACTTCATTTCTTTTTTTCAGCTTTGCGCCGAAAATTTCACCCAATTCATGATTGTTTGGTTTTACCAGAAACGGATGATATGCCAGCGCATTGAGCAAAAGCTCTCTGGTCGCATCTACCGCGATCTGCACGTTACGCCCTGAAAGTTTTTCCATAATCCGGCTGTAGCTGTCATCCGGCATGGAAGACGGTATGCTTCCCGCCAGCACCAAAACGTCGCCGTCCTGCAAAACATCCAGTTTTTTCATTAATTCCAGCACATCATCTTCACTGATATCAGGTCCGCATCCGTTGATCTCCGTACCCTCAACCGACTTTAGTTTCAGATTGATTCTTGAATTTCCCTCTGACAGCCGGATAAAATCCGTCCTGACACCGTTTTGGGCAATGCGGCGGCTGATCTCTTCCCCGGTAAAGCCCGCTGTAAATCCCAGCGCTGTATTTTTTATGCCGAGATTTTTTAACACAGTCGAGACATTTAACCCTTTCCCGCCCGCAAGCAGCATCTCGGAATCTGTCCTGTTTGTGATTCCCAGTTTAAAGTCTTCCACGGTAAAGATATAATCAAGCGACGGATTAAAAGTGACTGTATATACCATCTTTCTCCCCCCCTTTTCTCAAAAACGGCAAATCCCCGTGTTACTTCCGGGTATTTGCCGTTTCTTACTGCATAAAAAGTTACTGATCTGACCTATGCTCTCATCCGTTTTTAATTTATAAAATCATTTTCTTTCCTTTCAGGCCAGAATTGGTCAACCGGATTCAATCAGGAAAGTTTCCAGATTTCATTATTGTACTGCTCGATCGTGCGGTCGGATGAGAAAAATCCTGCCTTGCTGATATTGACAAGCATCTTCTTCGCCCATGCCATACGATCCTCATAATCTGCATAAATACGCTCCTTCGCCGCCGTATAATCTTTGAAATCCGGCAGTGTCATAAACCAGTCTTTGTTTAACAGCTCGTCATGCAGACGCTTTAAGTTTTCCTTACATCCGACTGCCGTCATCTCATCGCTTACGATAAAATCAATCGCACGCTTAATATTTTCGTCTTTCTCGTAGTAATCGCGCGATACATAATCCGCTTTTTCATAGTGAGCAATGACATCCTCCGAAGACTCGCCGAAAATATAGATATTGTCATCCCCCACAAACTGATGCATCTCCACATTGGCTCCGTCCATCGTTCCGATTGCAACTGCGCCGTTTAACATAAACTTCATGTTGGATGTGCCGGACGCTTCTTTGGATGCGAGTGAAATCTGCTCATGAATATCGGCTGCCGGAATCAGTTTTTCCGCAAGCGTGACATTGTAATTCTCCACCATTACCACTTTCAGATACGGCGCAACTTTTGGATCTTTGCCGATCACTTCCTGCAGGCAGAGGATTAAGTGGATGATATCTTTGGCAATCACATAGGCAGGAGCCGCTTTGGCGCCGAAAATTACGGTAATCGGATGCGACGGCTTTTTGCCCGCCCTGATCTCAAAATATTTGTGAATTACATACAGCGCATTCATCTGCTGTCTCTTATACTCATGCAGACGCTTGATCTGAATATCAAAGATGGAATTGTCGTCGAGCGTAATATTCTGTGTCCTGGAAAGAAACTCTTTCAGTTCTTTCTTCTTCGTGCTCTTGATCTCCAAAAGGCGCTTTAACACCGTCTCATCGTCTGCGAATTTTTCTAATTTTTCAAGTTCGGCCGCATCTTTTTTGAAACCCGGACCGATCAGCTCTTCAATCAGCGCGGCAAGCTCATGGTTGCTGTGCAGAAGCCAGCGGCGGAATGTAATGCCGTTTGTCTTGTTGTTAAATTTCTCCGGATATATTTTATAGAAATTATTCAGCTCCGAATTCTTTAAAATTTCCGTATGCAGATAAGCAACACCGTTTACGCTGTATCCGTAGTGGATATCCATATGCGCCATATGAACGCGGTTCTCATCATCTATAATCGCTACCGACTTGTCGCTGTATTTTTGTACCACACGGTTGTTCAATTCGAAGATAATCGGAAGAAGCTGCGGCACTGCCTGCTCCAAAAAGTGCATCGGCCATTTTTCCAGCGCTTCGGCCAGTATGGTGTGGTTTGTGTAAGCGCATGTTTTTGACACAATAGCGATCGCCTCGTCCATCAGTATCCCGTGCTGCTGCAGCAGACGGATCAGCTCCGGAATCACCATGCTCGGATGCGTATCGTTAATCTGGATTGCTGCATATTCGTGTAAATCATGCAGATTACTGCCGCGTTCAATGGCCTCGTCAAGAATCAGTCTTGCCGCGTTGCTGACCATAAAATACTGCTGGTACACGCGTAAAATACGTCCGTTGTCATCTGAGTCATCCGGGTACAGGAATAAGGTCAGATTTTTTGCAATATCAGTTTTGTCGAAATCAATGCCGTTCCCCACCAGACTTTCATCGACTGTCTCCACATCGAAAAGATGCAGTTTTGTCGTTCGGTTTTCATAACCGATCACATCAATATCATAAAGCCTTGATCTCAGCGTAAATCCGCCAAACGGAATCTCGTAGGAAATATCTGTTTTATGAAGCCAGCTCTCTTTCTCCATCCATGGGTTCGGCGTCTCACGCTGTAAGTTTTTCTCAAATACCTGTTTGAACAGGCCATAGTGGTAATTGAGCCCGACGCCGTCGCCGTTTAAGCCAAGGCTTGCAATCGAATCCAGAAAACATGCGGCAAGACGTCCGAGTCCGCCGTTTCCAAGAGACGGTTCCGGCTCGATTTCCTCAATCTCGCTTAAATCTTTTCCGTTTTTCTTCAGCAGCTCCTTTACCTCGTCATACACTCCAAGGTTGATCAGATTATTCGAGAGCAGCTTGCCGATTAAAAATTCGGCCGAAATATAATATAATTTTCTCTTTCCTTTGTTGCTCTCCTTTTCTTTTGCCATCTCCTTTGTCATCTCAAGCAGCGAAAAATAGATCTCCTCGTTTGTGCACTGCGCAATCTCTCTGCCAAAACGTTTCTTTGCAATTTCCTGTAAATTCATGACTGACCCTCCATATCCTGTTAATTATTTTATTTTGATACAAACCGCGGGAAATTATTCAGTTCCTGTCGCAATTTCAAGTCGTTCTCTTCCCATTGACAAGATTTATTATATAAGCCGTTTCCATTTTTTTCTTGTCATATCTGGCTCAAAAGTGGTACAATCCTATCATGAATATATTAGAATATGAAAATTATAAAGAAAAAACAAAACACGGCGACGCATGGTTTCCCTATATTACCTATCCCTGTTCCATCCCGCTTGATTTCCCGTCCGTTCCGCTGCACTGGCACGAAGAAATGGAGATTATTTATGTAAAAAAAGGAACCGGAATCATTCATGTCGATTTTAAACAATATGTTGCAGACACCGGGGCGATTGCGCTGATCATTCCGGGGCAGCTCCATTCGATCGAACAGTACCAGGACATTTCGATGGAGTACGAAAATATCATTTTCCACCCAAATATCCTGTTGACCAAACAGACCGACGCCTGCAGCAGCGATTTTTTTCTGCCCCTTTTAGCCGGGACAATCTCGGTCCCCGTGCTGTATACGCCGGAACTTCCCGTTTATCCGCTGCTCGCATCCTGTCTGGACAAAAACGATAAGGCGAGCGAAAATCGCAGACGCGGATACCAGTTGTTAATCAAAAGCCAGCTTTTTTTCTTTTTTTCTGTTCTGGATGAATTATTCTGCCGCGACACTCCCCGTCGAAGCGATCAGAATTCTCTGGAAAAAATGAAGCTGATCTTAAAATACATAGAAAACCATTATATGAATAAAATTACAATTTCCGATATCGCCAAAGAGATCAACTTAAGCGAATCACACTTTATGAAGTATTTTAAAAAGACAATGGGCACTTCGTTTATTGCCTATTTAAACGACTACCGCCTGACAATGACGCAACGGCTTTTACTCTCTTCCGACGATTCTATCCTGGATATCGCTGCGGAAACAGGCTTTGAAAACCTCTCCTACTTTAACCGGATTTTTAAGAAACGCTTTGGCCAGACTCCCAGTGAATACAGAAAAAAAAGCAAACCTGCTTCTCCCTGAAAGCAGATTTGCACTTTTGTTTGTCCTACACAAATAAATAAAATCCGGCTGCTCCGCACAGAATGCCAAGCAGCGCGCCAGCAACGACATCCCGCACTTCATGGACGCCGCCAATCACACGCAAAACGGCCATTGCGGCGCCTGCCATACAGAGAAAATATCCCAAAACCGGATAGCAGTATCCTACTGTCATTGCAATGAGAAATACGGAAAACACATGGCGGCTCGGAAAGGAATTGCCTTTTGTTTCTTTTTTTAAGACAGGCGGCATTCCAAATTTTTCATAGGGACGCGGCGCATTGACACACCTGCGAAACAATGTCACTGCAGCAAACGAGACGGCCGGCACAAAAACGGCTCGCCAGAAAAATTTGTGTCCACCCAAAGCCAGACGGATGAGAAACAGGGGGTAGGAGAAAAAAACGGCTCCTGTCAGGATACGGTTCCCCAGTTCAAGCAGCCGTATCCGTTTCGGATGCTTTCGCACCAGCCCTGTAATTTTCCTGTATGTTTCTTTTGTCACAGATACCCCCGTTCCCGCCTCATGCGTTTTTTACACATTTGGAACCGTCCAGAAGCTGCATTTTCATCCGGTAATACCCTGGCGTCATATCCATATAGTGTACATGCGGATTTACAAACCTCTGTTCCTCCTCCCAGATTTCCTCCGTCAGCTGGCGTTTCGTGTATTCGCGTATTTCTTCCAGCGAAGGGAGTTTTGCGACCAGCTTTCCGTCCCGGAAAACCGGCACAAGAAGCTGCTTTGCACTGCAGTCAGTATAAGCAAGATGCTTCCATGGTTTTGCCGGGTCGATATATGTAAACGGCCTCGACAGATCCACTTCTTCCGTCCATTCCGCAATCAGGTCTGCACGCGCTTTTTTATTTTTATCGTAGATACGGTAAACTTTCTTCAAGCCGGGATTTGTAATCTTCTCGATATTTTCCGAAATTTTAATTCGCGGGCAGTAAACGCCGTTCTCCTCCACTGCCGCAATTTTATAGACAGCGCCCAGCAGAGAAATCGATTCCTTGGAATAAGCGCTTGACGCGCCTGTTATCAGACGCTCTCCCACGCCATATGCATCAATCTTTGCGCCCTGGCTATTTAATGAACTGATCGTATACTCATCCAGGCTGTTCGACACAATAATTTTACAGTCGTCCAGACCGGCATTGTCTAACATCTCCCGCGCGCGCACCGAAAGATAGGCCAGATCGCCGCTGTCAATACGCACGCCCTGTAACCGTTTTCCCATCGGTTCCAGCACTTCTTTTGCAGTGCGGATGGCGTTCGGAATACCGGATTCCAGCGTATCATACGTATCGACTAACAGTACCGTATGATCCGGATAATTCTCGGCGTAATGGCGGAACGCGTCATATTCGTCCCTGTAATACATCACCCAGCTGTGCGCCATTGTTCCGCTGACCGGAATCTGAAACATCTGCCCCGCAAGAACCGTTGCCGTACCGGCGGCCCCGCCAATATAGGAAGCTCTTGCACCGTAAACCGCCGCATCCATATTGTGCGCCCGCCGCGCGCCAAAATCCGAAACCGCCCTGCCGCCCGCCGCCTTAACTATGCGTCTTGTCTTGGTTGCAACAAGCGACTGATGATTGATCTGTGTTAAAATCGCCGTCTCCACCAGCTGAGCGTCAATCAACGGCGCAATCACGGTGATGACGGGCTCGTTCGGATACATAACCGTGCCTTCGGGGAATGCATAGATATCCCCTTTAAACTGAAATTCTTTCAGATATTCCAGAAAATCTGCCGTAAATATACGGAGCGATGTAAGATAGTCAATATCATCTCCGGTAAAATGCAGATTCTCAATATATTCCGCAACCTGTTCCAATCCGGCAAATATGGCGTACCCACCGCCATCCGGATTTCTCCGGTAAAAAACGTCAAATGCGACGCGCGCATCTTTGTCCCCGTCGTTAAAATAGCCGTTTGCCATCGTCAGTTCATACAAGTCCATTACCATGGAAAGGTTGCGTTCTACCGACTGTCCTGTTATCATAGGAACCCTCCGCTTTTCCTGAACTCTCACTTGCATTTATGAGACGCAATGAGAAGCCCTGTTCATTACTCAATATTCCTTTGCGATTTCGCTTATCCCATATTTTTGTTTAAATTCCTGCAGTTCACTGTCACTGCTGATAAACGCTTCTTCTTTAAATTCACCGGTTTTGAGATCTTTAAACCCTGCGACCTGTTCCCCGTTGCAGATACTGCATTTCAACACCGGTTTGAAGCGCTCCCTGTCGTAATCGCACTGCATCTGTTTTTTCTTTTTTCCAAACATTTAATTCCCACCCGTTTCTTTTTCGATAAATAATACGCCGAGTGTTCCCGGACCGCAGTGAGACGAAATAACGCCTCCCGCCCTCGTGACAAGAATCTCCTTAAAATGCTTTAAGCTTTTCAGGTAATCGGATACCTCCGATACAATCGCGTCGTCGCAGCCGGAATGCGTGATAAATACACGGTCTTCTTTCGCATTGCGCAGCGCGCCCTCCATATCTTTCACATAGTTTAAAATCACAGCGGAAAGTTTCCCCCGGTATTTTTTTCCGGCGTTCATCACACCGTCCGTAACCGCAATCCGCGGATGCAGTTTTAACATACCGCCCGCCATTGCGGCGAGTCCGCTGCATCTGCCGCCCCGGTGAAGATAGGTAAGCGTGTCCACAACAAAACTTGCGCGCACAAGAGGCCTTATTTTTTCGATATAGGAAACGATCTCCTGCCTCGGTTTCTTCTGCTGCGCCAGCAGAGCGGCCTCTATGACAAGATGCCCAATCCCTGTCGATAGATTTCTGGAATCGATCACCGTTACCCGTTCCGCAGCGTTCAGTTCCTCCGCCGCCATACGCAGTACATTGCCGTTTGTGGACATCTGCTCCGAAATACAAAATGCTATGATTTCATTCTGATCCTCCAATAATTTCTTCATAGCCTCCATGACATCATCCAAAGATGCCGCTGAAGTTTTTGGGGTCGTCCTGTTTGCATCCGACCACGCATAGATTTCTTTCGGGCTGATCTCAGTTCCGTCCCGATATTCTTTCTCCCCCAAAAGAATATGAAGGGGTACAATTGTAATCTCATATGCTTCCACCAGTTCTTTTGTCAGATCGCATGTACTGTCGGCAATTATTTTTACCATAATTCTCCTTTTCTTTCCTGTGTCTGCCTGTCAAACTCATACGTTAGTATGGCACAATTATCAATTCCAAATTCCGCATATTCCTGATTTGTCATTTCATAAAAATAAGAGTGAACAACACGCGCAATCCCATTGTGCGCCACCAGGATATAATTCTTTCTGTCCGCAGTTTCTTTCAGTTCATCCAGCAGATTATAGATGCGCTGCGCCAGCCTTAACATAGATTCCCCGCCGTCATAGCGCAATGCAAATTCCCGCTTTGCCTGTTGAAATTCAAGCCCGTCCCGCGCGGTCGACTCAAATTTTCCAAAATTCTGCTCGGTTAAACGCGCTTCCATACGCGCAGGTATCCCGGTAATTGCGGCAATTTCACGCGCTGTGCAGGCCGCCCGCACAAGCGGGGAATACAGGATCTCGTCCGCCTTAATTCCAAGTTCTGCCAGTTTCTTTCCTGTTTCCGCCGCCTGCTGATATCCCAGCGGCGTCAGCGCAATATCAGTGGAACCGCATATTTTATTTTCTACATTCCAGATCGTCTGGCCATGACGTACAAAATACAAAAATCCCATTTTCCTGCTCTCCTTTCGGGTTCAACGATTACCTGCCGGATGTGTTATCCGTATTGTAAATCATTTTGGACCGATTCGCAACAGGAAAGAATTATAAAAAAATCCGGCATTGCCGGATTTTTTTATCTTGTATCGCTTCCCTGCTCTGTTATTGTTTTTATCGCATCCTCTATAACAGATAAACAGGCATCTCCTGTGTCAGCTGGCACGACTCGTTTGTACTCCTCGCCACTTCGTCAGCCATAAACCGCTTTCCCTCCTCTGTCGGGATGGCTCTCTCTGTCTCCTTTGACGATATACCGGTCACAGTTTTCCCGTTTTTCGCAGATGCTTCTTTGGGTTCTTCGTCTAACGGAACATCGGAAGATTTTTTATCTTCTTTTGTCGACGATTTGGCCGACGTTTTTTTCTTTCCTGTGGTTTTTGACGTCTTCGCGGAAGCAGATCTGGTCGACTTTATACTGCCGCTCTCTGCTGTCTCTGCCTCTTTGACTGTCTCTTCCACTGCCGCTTCCTCTAAAACCTGCCCTGTCTCTGCGGCGGAATCCGCTGCCTTTTTTGCCGCTCTTTTAATACTACCCGATCCTACGGACATTTTCTTCCATCTCCTTTGCAAGTTCCATATATTCTCCCGCGCTGCGTGCACTCTTCTTATGCGCCATAATGGGCCTGCTGTTGTCCTGCGCCCATTCCACCTCGCTGTCTACACGTATCATATGCTCGAATACATGTACATTTTCTTCCTGTTTTAGTATCTCCAATGTCTGTTTATAATAATTCTTCCTGACATCAACTTTTGTAACCGCAATGCCCAATAGCTGCAGCGATTCGTTGATCTTTCTGACATCCTCCAGAAATTCAAACATATTTGCAAGGCCAAACAGCCCCCATGGGCTTGCCTCCACCGGCATAACGACAAAGTCGCCTGCACACAGTATATTCATTACCCATCCGCCAAGCGTAGGCGGCGCGTCTATCAATATATAATCATAAATTCCGGATTCTTTCACAGGCTTTAAAATATTCTTCAGAATAAATTCCCGCTGCCATTTGGTAAAAAGTTCATATTCGATTCCGCTCATCAGTGTCGACGACGGAACCAGATCAAGATTCGGGTAGGCGGTATGTAAAATATAGTCGCTCAGATCTTTCTGATTTTTTACCGCATCATATAAATTTTTCTCGCCGGCTGCAAAGGAAAGAACGTCATCCTCCGAAAAAAACGACAGGGAAAGATTTAACTGCATATCGCCGTCAATCAGCAGAACTTTTTTTCCCATAACCGAGAGGGAGTATCCGATATTTGCACAGGTCGTCGTCTTCCCGCTTCCGCCCTTGTTATTGGCAAACGCAATTGTCTTAACCTTCTTCTCCATACAGGCACCTGATTCCCTTTTCCTCAAAAAATTTCAGCCATTCTTCCGACGGCTTTACATCAGTCACAACCAGATCAATCTCATCAAAATGGCAGATCCTGGAAAATGCAATGCGTCCGAATTTTGTACAGTCAACAGCAAGTATTTTTTCTCTTGCCGAGTGCAGCATCGTCTGTTTGACCTGAGAAAACAAATCGTTTGCATCTGTAATGCCCTTTTGCATGTCAATGCCCTTGCAGGACAATATCACTTTATCCGCATGATACGAAGCGATCTCTTCCATTGCCCTGGAACCTACCAGCGCAAGATAGTTTTCCTTTAATGTGCCGCCGGTAGAAATAATATCCCATCCGTTTGTGTCTGCAAGTTCCACAAGTACTTCGATTGAGTTTGTGAGAATCGTCAGCCGCTCCTTGTCCTGCAGCGATTTCACAATCGACACGGCCGTTGTGCTCGGATCTAAAATAATATGGTCTCCGTCCTCAATCAGCCCTGCAATCAGCGAGGCAATCTTCTGTTTTCCGGGCATATTCTTTTTCTTTCGGACACTGAACGGAATGTCAATGTTATTATTCTCGTTTAAAACGGCGCCGCCATAACTTTTGATTGCCATTCCCTCTTTGCCCAGTTTGTCGAGATCGCGCCTTATCGTTTCTTCCGATACTCCAAACAGCTCCCCCAGTTCACTGACAACAACCTTTTTTTCATCAATCAGTTTTTCTAAAATAAGCGTCCTTCTCTCCGCTGCCAGCATATAAAATCCATCCCTTTACACTATGGTTTTGCAAATCTGCGGATCCGGATGCGCAATAACGGAAGAATCCAAAAACATCCCTTTTTCTCCCACAGAATTTTTTGCTTTTTCGATCGCGGATTCGCAGGCAGCAACCTCGCCGGTAATCAGCATATAGGATTTTCCGCACATGCCTTTTGCAATTCGAAGTTCAATCAGCTGTACAATTGCTGTCTTTGCGGCGATATCGGCCGCTTCGATAATCGCTGCCGCATCATAAGTTTCTAATATGCCAAGCGCATTAACGCCTTCTATCTGACTGGTTCCGTAGATGGCCGGAAAAATGGAATCATCCGGATTTCCCAGTACAAAACTGTCGATCAGCTGATCGGGCCTTGTTGTCTTTCCGCGCTCTACGGCTGCATTTACGGCGCTCAGATCGCCTTTGATCAGTGCGATGTATTTTCCAGGGCAGACGGTCTGCGCTTCGATAATCTCTACATCGGAGGTTTTTACCATCTGGTCTGTCGCTGTGATACCTGCCGACACTGTTTTAAATTCTATCATTCCGATTGCTGTATGCATGGTTATGATTCCCCTCCAATCCTTACATAATGATCCGTTACTTCCGTCACTGTTCCGGCTATAGAGGCATGAATATTGACAGAAAGACCGTCTCCCGACATGCCGACAATTGTACCGCAGGATACCTGATCACCTGTTTTCACAGCCGGTTTTGCAGGCGCGCCGATATGCTGGGACAACAAAATTTTTACTTCCTTTGCACCGCGTATCCTGTCGTCTAACGGCGCGTCTTTGTCGTATACGTCAAGCCCGAGTCTTGCCGATAACCGTGCCTCCGGCGCTCTTCTGTACTCTCTTGCCGGATTGACCGAAGCTGCCGTAACATAAGGCGGCTTTAACCCTTCTTTGCGAAGCCCGTTTTTGTACTGCGCCATAATGCTTCTTGGCGAGAGGCCCTGCGGGCAGCTGTAAAGCTCGCAAAGTCCGCAGGAACTGCAGAACATGGTGTTGATAAACGGCTCCAATGTCTGGAAATCACGATTTGCCGCTGCACGCATAAACAGATGCGGCTCAATCGGATGTCCGAGCGCATGTCTCGGACACAGGTCGGTACATGTCTCGCACTGACAGCACGAAGACGCGGCTCTTGCAATCGCATTTGCAATATTCGGTTTTTTGCGATAAACCAGCGTATGGTCTTCCGGCAGTACGATCACCGCGTTTGTCGTCTTCGTCACAGGCTGGTATTCCGTACCGAAATTTCCCATCATCGGTCCGCCCAGCAGATAAACCGGATGTTTTGTCGTAATTGCTCCCGCCATTGCAACCACATCACGTATCCTTGTGCCAATCGGCACGCGCACCGTCACCGGACGCTCGACTTCCCCGACGACCGATACGCATTTATCCGTCACCGGATGCTGTTCGAAAACCGCCCGATAGACGTTAAACAATGTCTCTACGTTAAATACCGCAACGCCGCATTCGATCGGCAGCCCGCCCGGACGCACAACTTTCCCGGTTGCCTCGTAGATTAAGACAACTTCGTCCCCCATCGGGTATGCGCCCGGCAGCTTGTGGATTTTCATAACGGGATACGCCCCTATGTATTCTTCCAGTGCGGTAACAGTACTCTTATATTCCTCTTTTATACCAATAATTGCTTCTTTTACGTGAAGTGTCTCCGCAATCAAAGCAAATGCTTTCAAAATTTCCTGCGCATGTTCTTTCAGCAGCTGTCTGTGCAGTTTTAAGAGCGGTTCACATTCTGCGCAGTTCATCAGGATGGTATCGGCTTTGTCCGAGAGCTTGCCGTAAGTCGGAAATCCTGCTCCGCCGGCCCCGACGATACCGTTCTCCTTAAGGATCTGACTTAATTTTTCAATTTCCATAACCGCTTACACCAACTTTCCAATGTCATCAATAATTCCTACAATAGCAGCATCAATCGGTGAATCCGGCATCCCGCATCCGATGCGCGCCGCACTTCCCTGTGCCACCAGAACATATTCTCCTATGCCTGCCCCGATATTGTCAATTGCCACCAACTGGCTGCTCTCACTATTCATGGTGTGGATCGGCTCAATCACCATAAACTTGTTGCCGATCAGGTTATCCTGTTTGCGGGTTGAAACGATACTTCCGGTTACTTTTCCTATAATCATTTCTGTCCCTCGATTCTCGTTTTCATTTCAAAGTGTGTCTGAAAAATATTTTCAGACACACCCTTTTCTTATTGTTTCAGAATCGTCACATGGTCGCCGCATTTAATTTCGCTTGCGTTTGCCTCATCTGTGTCGATATGCATTTCCAATGTAAAACTTTCGTCTACGCGGATTTTTACCTTGTCGAATGTTGTCCCGCGCTCGTTGTCCATTTTTACGCTGACATAGTCGCCGTCGCCTACACCGCAGGCTGCCGCGTCCGCAGGAGACATATGGATATGTCTTGCCGCTATAATGCAGCCCTCTTTACAGTATATAGCGCCTTTTGGGCCTACGATCGCAATCGGCGCGGATTCTTTTGTGTCGCCGGATTCACGTACCGGCACGCTGATTCCTAATTTTCTCGCATCTGTCTGGCTGATCTCCACCTGGGTCGCTTTACGGACAGGCCCTAAGACTCTGACATTCTCGATCGCCCTTAATTTCAGACCAACAATCGTACAGCATTCGTTGGATGCAAACTGACCGCCCATCAGCTCTTTCTTCTTTGTCAGCTGATAGCCCGGCCCGAATAACGTCTCCACATCCTCCTGCGTCAGATGGATATGACGGTTACTTACGCCAACCGGCACCAGAAAACCGTTCCCCTTTTCTTTTCCGCTTTGAATGCTGGATAAGATGATCCTGGTCAATGCTTCTATTTCATGCTTTTCCAACCTGTTCACCTGCCACTTTCGTTATATCCAGAACCCGCGGCAAGGCGGGTTCTGCCATCTGGAATGATTTATTTTATTTTCGGAAGTATTCCCTCTACGTCTGTGTGCGGTCTTGGGATTACATGCTGTGCTACCAGTTCGCCGAGTCTCTCCGCATTTGCAGCGCCTGCTTCCACTGCTGATTTTACGGCGCCTACGTCGCCGCGTACCATTACGGTAACAAGTCCGGAACCGATCTTCTCTGTTCCTACCAGATTTACGTTTGCTGCTTTGCACATGGTATCTGCTGCTTCAATTGCAGCCGTAAGTCCTCTTGTCTCTACCATTCCCAATGCTTCCTGTGCCATTTTAAAGTTCCTCCTTCACTCTGTTTGCGGCAGGGCTGCCAATCCGCTTATGTACCGGTCAGCTCAGCTGTCTGCTGCGCTGCAATCAGCGGCCGCACCGCCTGCTTTTATTCCTGTTTTTTCTGTTCTGATCCCGCTTACTCCGCGGAAGTTGCTATTTTTCTTGACTGTCCGTTTCCTGACTCTCAGGGGCTTGTGCTTTCTTCTCTTCCAGCTGCTTTTGGATACGTTTGGCGCTTAATGCTACCATTTTGCGTATCTCGTCGCTCGGAGCTGCTATGACGCCGGATGCTGCCAGAATATGGTTGTTCTGCCTGCAGAGGTCTTTTGCCGCTTCTACCGATGCTTTTACATCTGCAACATCGCCTTCTACAATCACAGTTACCAGTCTTCCGCCCAGTTTGCGCTCCCATGTGACAAGCGTTACTCCCGCCGCTTTACACATCGCATCCAGAGAATCGACCGCGGCAACTACGCCGGAAACTTCAATCAGTCCATATGATGTACCCATACGCGTTTAAGCCTTTGGAAATCCCGGAAGAATTTTCTCAACATCCGTATGCGGCCTCGGAATGACATGCTGCGCTACCAGCTCGCCAAGACGTGTTGCGCTTGCAGCGCCAGCCTCTACTGCTGCCTTTACTGCGCCTACGTCGCCGCGCACCATTACCGTAACAAGTCCGGAACCGATCTTTTCTGTTCCGATCAATGTAACTTCCGCAGATTTTGTCATTGCATCCGCAGCCTCAATCGCTGCCGTAAGTCCTCTTGTTTCTACCATTCCCAATGCTTCCTGTGACATTTTTATTCCTCGCTTTCTAATTTGTGTCAAATGCACAAATACCTAACATTTTTAATGTGTCCTGAGTCGGTCTTGGAATGACATGGCTTACAACGACGCCAGTCAGTTCCTCCGCTGTCTGTCTGCCCGCCTCTACTGCCGCGGTTACATCCTCCACGCTTCCGCGAAACTTGACTGTCACCAGAAGCGGCACCGGAAGTGAATCCGCATTGGCAGGCTTATTTTTGTCAAACGGCTCCAATGTGACATTTGCCGCCTTGCATCCTGCATCCGCCGCAATAAACGCACAGACAAGACCATAGACCTCTAACATTCCTACTGCTCTCTCGTCCATCCAGCCGGCTCCTTTCTATCTGTCTGATCCGGATTAATCCATCATAACTGCAATCTTAAGTCCGGTCATCGCAAGATTCTTCCGATATGCCTCGTTGATCTGGCTTAACGGATATTTATCTGTGATCAGCTCATTGATTGGAAGGCCGATTGCTTTTGCGCTCTTTAAGAAATCGAATGTGGTCGCGTAATCTCTCAGGGTGTATACCCAGCTTCCGACTGTCGTGATTTCTTTGGAGCAGATATCAAAATGCGGATTGATCGTCGCATCGCCGCCGTTGATGAAGAATCCAAGTTCGCATAAACCGCCGCCGTTGCGGATAAATTTGTAAATGTTTGCATGTCCTGCCGGGGAACCGGTACACTGGAACGCAAAGTCCGCCAGATGGCCGTCAAACTGCGCCTTAACGCCTTCCGTCAGGCCCTCGATTCCATTAAAATCTTTGAAGTTTGCGGAACCGGACGCGCCAAGTCTCTTTGCAAAAGAAAGGCGTCCCTCGTTGCCGTCGACCGCAACGATATTGTTGATTCCCATCGTCTTTAAAACAGCGATACAGATCAGTCCGATCGGCCCGCAGCCCTGAACGACAACGCGGCTGTTAAATCTTAATATGTTTGTCGATTTCGCACGCTCTACCGCATGAACAAGTACGGCGCACGGTTCAATTAAAATGCGGGAATCCAGATCCAGATCGCTTACGTTAAAGAATGTGGAACCGCCGCGGATAAAGATATAATCGGAAAACCACCCGTTTAAATGTACCTCGTCATCCGGAAGCAGACCGTATACATCGGCCCCGCCGACATTCTGCTTATTTAAGTCAAACATTGTGATATCCGGATTATCTTTGAATATCATACAGGTGACAACTTTATCGCCTACTTTTACCGGTTTTCCGGCGCTGTCAACTTTTACATTCTTACCCATTTTAACGATCTCGCCTGTTCCCTCATGGCCCAGCGCCACCGGAATCAGGCCAAACGGATCGCGTTTAAATTCATGCGCGTCGGTACCGCAGATCCCGCAGCCCTCAACTCTTACAAGAATATCGTCGTCTCCGACTTCCGGAATCGGAAATTCTTTTATTTCAAAATTCTCCAAGGATGTAAGCATTGCAACATGCGCCGTACGCGGAATAGCTCTGCCCGCAGAAGATGCGCCGGATGAAACAGGAGAACCTGAAATGCTGTTTAATACCTGTTTTACAATGGCTTCCACCGCTGATGCGTTCATATCCATTTTCTGTTACCTCCTAAAATATATTGTAAAACCCCCGAAAACATTTCTCAGATTTTTATATCAGATTCATTGTATCCTATCGGATACAAAGACTGTCTGACATTGTGCAGCGTCTGCGCTTTGTAAAAGTCGCTGCGCTTGTTAATCCCTCGCCGGTACGGCTTGCAATCGTAAAGGTCGGGAATCCCTCCCCGCCGAACCCAAGCGCCGCATAGGACGGCCCGTTCTTAACAAGGATCGCCGTATCAAGCGCTCTTGCATACTCGGTAATACGATCCACATTTTTGGAATGGATATGCGCGGAATGGCGGTTGCCATGCTCTAACCAAACGGCCTGCTCGACCGCGTCTTTGAAGTTTTTCGCACGCACAACGCCCAAAATCGGCATCATCAGCTCCTCCGCAATCAGCGGATGCTCCTTTGGCCCTTCAAATGTGATGCAGCGGATATTGTCCGGCACATCTACGCCTACCATCTTTAACAGCGCTTTTGCGCTTCTTCCGACACATTTGCGGTTTAGGGCGCCTTTTTCTGTAAATACAGTTGCTATAAGGCGATCCTGTATATCTTTGGAAGCAAGGTAACATCCCTGCTCCTCCACCATATATTTCATCAGCTCGTCACAAATGGAATCTACCGCTACAATTTCCTTTTCTGCGATACATGGCAGGTTGTTGTCAAAGGTACATCCGTTTACGATATCTTCCGCTGCTTTTCGGATATCGGCTGTCTCATCGACCAGCGCCGGCGGATTGCCGGCTCCTGCGCCGATCCCTCTCTTGCCGCTTGAGAGTACGGCCGTCACGACGCCAGGACCTCCTGTTGCAACAAGAAGCGGAATGTCTTTGTGCTTCATCATAACCGCGCTTGAATCAAGCGTCGGCTTTTCTACGGTACATGCGATATTGTCCGGCCCGCCTGCTTCCATGGAAGCTTCGTTGATCAGATTGATCGCAAATATCGTTGTGCGGATTGCCTGCGGATGCGGGTTAAATACTACGGTATTTCCGCCGGCAAGCATCCCGATTGTATTGCAGAGAACAGTTTCGCTCGGGTTGGTACATGGGGTAATCGCACCGATTACACCAAACGGTCCCATCTCAATCAGGGTAAGTCCTCTGTCTCCCGACCATGCCTCTGTCCTGATATCTTCCGTCCCCGGTGTTTTTTCCGCCACCAGAAGATGTTTTAAAATTTTATCGCCGACATTGCCCATGCCTGTCTCATCGACGCCCATGCGCGCAAACGTCTCGGCGTTCTCTTTGATTTTTGTACGGATACAGGAAATAATTTTTTCACGCTGGTCCATTGACATGACGCGAACTATTTTCTGTGCCGCTTTTGCTTTCTCTATCGCCGTATTCATATCGGAAAATACGCCATGCATTCCGGCAACGCCGCTGCTCAACTGCATTTTAGCCATGACTTCCCCGACAATACTCTTAATCTGGCTCTCTGTCATTTCCAAGATATCACATCCTTTAATATATTTTTTCCGTAGGCGCCAAGCTTCGTATCCTGCTCTGCGGTCCCGCCGCTGACACCGATCGCCCCTATCATAACGCCGTTTACCGTCAGGGGCTCGCCGCCCCCGAAGATCACGATTTTCCCCTCGTTTGTATTCTGGATACCGTAAAGGGAACCGCCCGGCGCAGCAAGCTTTGCAAGTTCGGCCGTTGACATCTGAAAGGCAACGGACGTAAATGTTTTGTTTA
Source organism: uncultured Roseburia sp. (assembly GCA_947088675.1). Lineage (GTDB taxonomy): Bacteria > Bacillota > Clostridia > Lachnospirales > Lachnospiraceae > Roseburia. The sequence goes on along the minus strand of CAMUHN010000012.1, from coordinate 13,237 downwards.
ACGCCACGTCATAGCTTCCGATGTAAGAACCGTCCATACAATGCACTGCAATCGGACGGCCCGCTGCATTTGAAACCGCAACTACGGCATTGACACCCATCCTCGCTGCCTCTTCCTCCACTTTTTCGATTAAAAGCGTGGCCAGCTTTAAATTCATTGTGGAAAGTCCTTTTACCTGGCGCACAACCTCGCGCACCGTATTTTCCATTTCCGTATGATTCATCGGGCTCAATACCTCCTCTCCGAAAGGATTATCTCATTTCGGAAATCACTTTTTTCACAATCTCTGCAATTGCATTCTCGTCGACGCTTCCGCCGCTATTCTCACAGTCGCAGCCGAAATTGTACTGATAACCCGGCATATTTGCATAATCTGCGCTTCCGCATCCGCCGCCGCAGTTATGGCAGTTTTCCTTGCCCTTGTTTAAGCAGATATTTGCAGGATGTTTGCCCGGCATACCGAATTTACGGCGAATCTCATATAATTTTTTAATGTTTGCGGTGTCAAATTCCTTTGGTCCGCCAAGCATTTTGGATTTGTAAAGAAGCTCTGCATAGAACTCAACGCTCTCCATCTTGTGATATGCCGCCAGAAGATCTGTGCTCCATGTCAGCGCGCCGTGGCTCTCAAGAAGTACTGCGTCAAAATACGGCAGGTATTTCTCAAGGTTGTCCGGAATCTCCATTGTAGACGGTGTGCCGTACTCTGCAATCGGAACGCATCCAAGTGCGATCACCGCTTCCGGCATAATCGGCTGTGTCAGCGGAATACCGGCAATTGCAAAAGAAGTTGCAAAGGTCGGATGTGCATGTACCACCGAGCCTACGTCCGGGCGTTTCTGATAAACGCGCATATGCATTTTAATCTCAGAAGACGGTTTGAATCCTTTGTTTGCCTGGATTACGTTTCCGTTCTCGTCCACTTTACAGATAAACTCCGGCGTCATGAAACCTTTGGACACGCCTGTCGGTGTGCATAAAAACTCATGGTCGTTTAATTTTACAGAAATATTTCCGTCATTTGCCGCTACCATGTTGCGGTTGTAAATTCTTTTGCCGACCTCACAGATCTGTTTCTTAATTTCCATTTCATTAATCATTGCTTGTACTCCTCCTTAAAATAGTAATCTTTCTATATAGTTGCATTGTTGTTTCCCGTAAATTAAGGAAACATTTATAACTCACTTATTTTGGTTTTTTCGGTATCTTCTCTGAGATACTCCAAAATTTCGGGGACGCCGACCCCCTCTAAGGAATTGACATGGAATATCTTCTTACAGCCTGCAATCTCAAGCCATCTGTCTGCCATTGGGATATTGGCGTTCGGCAGGTCTATTTTTGTTACAATTCCAATGCATTCCCGATTGGCCTGGCAGGTCACGTTCGGCGGAAAAATCGAGTACGGCTCCGTCGCCGAAACCAGGATGCCGACGACGTCAGCTTCGTAGGTATAGAGCGCAAGAGCTTTTCCAAGTCTGTGGCTCTGCGCGTACTCTCCCGGCGTATCAATCACGCTCTCAAAATGATTGACATACTGCGTCTTGTAATAATGAATTTCTTCGCCGCGCAGCGCCTGTGTCAGCGTTGTCTTTCCTGCCTCGCTGCGCCCCATTAAAATCAGTTTTCTCATGTCTTTGTAATCGGGCAGACAGTGTAACCTAACTTTTCTTCCACATAATCCTGCATGGCTTCTATTGCGGCCTGCACTTCGCTTACCGTCCCCGTGATAATCAGGGAACCGCTGAAGCGGTCTACAAATCCAAGATGAATCCCGCTTGCTTTCATCGCAATATCGGCCATAATAATTGCCGTCTCCGACGGCGTTACCGTTGTCACGCCGATTGCAGCTCTCTCGTAGTCGATTTTGGGGTCAAGTCCCAGTTTTTCGTACAGAGTTCTGTCCGGACTCGCAATAATATGCGCCAGCGTCACCTGACGCCCCGGCACCGACTCCTGTATAATTCTCATTCCGTTTTCCAGTGTATTTGAATCCAGCATACAATCCCTCTCCAAAGAATGCCGTCCCTGCGGCTTTCTCACACTAACCGCCGATCTGACATTTCAGTCCTGACACACTCTCCACTGTTTTCTTTAACATTGCCATATGTTCGTTTTCCGGCGGAAGAATGTCCCCCATCAGATATTCTCTCGAAAGTCCCTCGTATTTATCCTGCCCGAGCCTGTGGTATGGCAGAAGATGTATCTTCCTGACGCCGGGCAGCCGGTCCGAAAATCTGGCAATCGCAGCAATCTCCTCCGGCGTATCGTTAAAGGTCGGGATCACCGGGACGCGTATCACAAGGTTCGTTTGTCCGGATTCCGCAATCTTTCTTGCGTTTTCCAGCATCAAATCATTCGCCCGTCCCGTAAATTCTTTATGTTTTGCTATATTCGTATGTTTTATGTCCATCAAATATGTGTCAAGATATGGCAGAATCCGCTCAATCACTTCATACGGCGCACATCCCATGCTTTCCATCGCAGTGTTGATCCCGATTGATTTTGCCGTTTTAAGAAGCGCCTGCGCAAAATCCGGCTGGCACAGGCTCTCCCCGCCGGAAAGGGTCAGACCGCCGCCGCTTCTGCGGTAATAGCCGCGGTCTTTTTCCACAACTTCCATCACTTCTTCCACAGTGACGTCCCGACCGATCACTTTCGGTTTCCCGGCCACTTTCATAGTCTGTATTCCGAATTCCTGCGACTCGGGGTTGCAGCACCAGCGGCATCTTAAGACACATCCCTTTAAAAACACAATCGTGCGGATTCCCTTGCCGTCATGAATGGAATATCTTTGAATGTCAAAAATACGCCCTTTTGTCTGCAATATATTCTCCATTGCGCCTCCTTAGAAGCCCTGCTCGGTACGCCGGATGATATCGTCCTGAAGGCTCTTTGAGAGCGTTGTGAACAGTGCGCTGTATCCGGCCACACGCACAACAAGATGTTTATAATTTTCCGGATGTTTCTGCGCATCAAGAAGCGTCTCTCTGGATACTACGTTAAACTGCATATGGCTTCCCTTTTTATCGAAGTATGTGCGGATTAAGCTCACAAAATTGTCAAGCCCCTCGTCGCCGCTTAATGCCGACGGATGGAATTTCTGGTTAAACAATGTGCCGTTTGATGCGATCCCGTGATCTAACGTCGATACGGAGTTTGCAGCTGCGGTCGGCCCATGCACATCCTTGCCTGCGGACGGCGAAACGCCGTCTGCCACCGGAACGCCTGCAAGTCTTCCGTCCGGCGTCGCGCCTGTCTGTGCGCCAAGCGGTACGTTAGCGGAAACCGGATAAAGGCCTGCCTGGAATCTCCCGCCTCTCGGGTTATAATATTTCAGCAGCGGTTTTGTATAAGTATAAGCGGCGTCTCTTGCAAACTTATCTACAATCTCATTGTCATTGCCGAATTTCGGCACGTTCTCAATCAGCTCAAGAAGTTCTTTGAATTTCCTCTGATCCTCGGCTGTCACCGACTGTCTTAAGATCTCCTGTGTCGCCGAAGCAACCATTGCGGAATCTGCCTTTACGCCGTTCATTGCAAATTCCCTTGCTACTTTTCCGGAAATCTGTGCAACGACAAGTTCGTTGACTTCTTTGCCGTAATTGAATGTCAATGCCTTTTTGTAATCCGCCATGGAAACTTTTTTCTCGTCATAGACAAGTGTTTTTATCGCGTAAAGAGAGTCGGCGACATTCGCGATTCCAAATCCCTGCGGACCCGTAAAGTTATAAACGGCGCCTCCCTGTTCGCATGTCTTTCCGCGTTTGATGCAGTCGTCCACCATACACGCCAGAAACGGAAGCGGCGCACGCTCGGCATGTGCCTGATCGATTGCGTTGTCCGCATTGACAAGCAGCGAAATAAAATATTCCATCTGCGTCTTATAGGCGTCATAAAATTCCTCAAACGTCTGCATGTCCTCAACTTCGCCGGTAGCCGGTCCGATCTGCTCTCCGCAGTCGATTCCGTTTTGGAAGACGAGCTCTAACGGCCTGCACATATTGTAGAATGCGGCGTCATGCCATCCGTTTGTCTTACCCGCTTTCTGCGGCTCCACGCAGCCGATGATATTGTATGTCCTCGCATCCTCAAGCGTCAGCCCCATGCTCATCAGCGACGGAATAATCACTTCGTCATTGTAATAGGCCGGAAGCCCGATTCCTGTCCTCGTCAGCTCCGCCGCACGCACCAGAAGATCATGCGGGGAACCGTTCCAGACACGGATGGAAAGCGAAGGCTGCGGCAAAAATACATGGAACGAAGCTTCGATACACATAAACGACAGATCGTTCGTCACATCGCGCCCGTTCTCATCCTGGCCGCCCACAATCAGATTCTGAAACAGGCTGTAGCCCGCAAATCCTTTTGCACTCTCGGCATCACGGCACTTGTTCAAATCGTTTAATTTTACCCAGATACAGTCTATGTATTCCTGCGCCTGTTCTCTTGTCAGCCTGCCTTCATCAAGATCTTTCCTGTAATAAGGATACATATACTGGTCAAAACGTCCCGGCGAAATCGAATGTCCGGATGATTCAAGCTGAAGCAGCTGCTGTACAAACCAGAAGCTCTGACACGCTTCATGGAACGTCTGCGCCCCTTTTGCCGGCACTCTGCTGCAGTTTTTCGCAATCTGTAAAAGTTCCGACCTGCGTACCGGATCGCTGCAGGCAGCGGCCTCTTTTTCGGCAAGCTGCGCATACCGGTTTGCATAGCCGATCACCGCACGGCAGCTGATTAACACTGCCTCATAAAACCGGCTTCTTGTCGCATAGTCCGCGTCTCCGACCTGACAGCGGGCAAGCGCTTCTTCCACTTCCTGCATAATGCCTTCAAATCCGATCGCAATGACCTTTTCATACTGCACCGTAAAATGTCCGACACCGTTATAAAAATAATTGCCCGGCGTAAACATATTGTGCTCCATTGCCCTGATCGTCTCCGGCGCCATATAGGCCGTAGCAAGTTCGCTTGTTGTCTTTCCGCTCCAATACGCATCCGCCTCTAACAGCTCCCTTTTTGTCTGGTCCGCAATATAAAAGGGATCGGCCTCCCGCGTCGCAACCGTATCAAACTCTTTTTCCATCCAGTCATAGGAAAATTCCGGATACGTCTGGCAGCCTCTCGGGGCAATTGTGGAACTGCCCACAATCAGCTCCCCCTCGCGTATAATGATCGGGATCTGCTCCAAAATATGGGCAAACGCTTTCGCCTTGCGAATGATCATCGGTTCATTCTCGGTCTGTTTAAATGATTCCGTCAACAGGATTGCCCTTGCGGATTCAATCTCCGGCAGTTTCGCATAGAGATGCTCGACCAGCTTTGTTATCCGCTCTGTCTTGGGAATCCTTTCACTGTTATACTTCTTCATATGCGCCTCCAAATATTGTGTGTCCATCTGTGCCATACTGAAAAGCAATTCCAAAACCCAACACAATTCCACACCTATATTAGATATTATATGTTTGTTTATGTGGTTTGTCAACCCAAAAATATGTGGTTTTATGTGGTTTCTTTGTTTTTTTGCTTTTTTGTGCAATTTGACCATGCTGTCGCTATAATTTATGCGGTTTTATTGGATTTATGAACTGTTTTCAAATTCTTTTTGTACAAACTGCACAATTTATTCTTTCCCAATCAAAAAAGACGGCAGGAACAGAGAACCCGCCGTCTTTCTTTTTATGTGATTTGTTGTGTATTTCGCGTCAAAATTTGGTTTTTTGTGCATTTATTACAAATTCGGTCACAAAACACCGTCTAACGTGTCACGATATCAACCGGTACGTTGAAAATCTTTGCCACTTTCAAAATCGTATCAATATGCCTGCCTGTCGCCGCCGCAAAATGATGTGTCGGACCGCATTCGCTCCAGCGGTTTACAAATTCTCTTGCTCCGCAGGTAAAACGCGTCCGCATATTGGTATCCCCAAAGGAGAGAATCTTGCCTTCTTCATTGACACCCTCTGCCGCAATAAACTTAAAGTGTCCGTCGCCGTCCTGCGTAATCGCAAGATACGTCACCGGTCCTGTATACGGATAGAACTGTGTCAGATAACCGCCGCCCGTTTTTCCATGGAATACCTTTACAATCTTCATGGTCGGTTTTTTATCCGAAATATCGGCGTCACCGGAACCGCTGTGCCCGATAATTGCAATATCGTCGTTGAAATCAATGGAGTACATCTCTGCAAGCTGCCCTGTTCCCGAAATTGTCTTTAAAATACTCATTGCCATGGCAACTTTCATATCGCCCTCAACCGCACAGGCTGTCCCCTGTTTAATCAGCATGGAGAATGCCGGAATCAGCATACTGTCAAGAACGCCGGCCTTGCCCTGCGCAAATCCGTCGTAGTGGGATGCAATCAGACCAAGCTGTTCGTCTTTTACCCACTGCTCAAAAGCGACAACATATTTTGCCATTTCCCATACTTCCTCAATGCTTCCGCCGCCTTCGATATCAAACGTGTCCAGAATATCCTGCGCTTTCGCGCGAATTACTTCTTCATCGTTAATGTCATCCGCAATCGCCCACATTTTTTCCCAGTCAAACTGTTTGGTATATAAATGCATTCTCCGATACAGATTGGATTCATCTATGTAGAGATCCATCATACCCGGATAAGGTCTTCCGATCTGCGCAATATTGGTATCTCTGAACCTTCTTCTCACCTGCGCGGCACGGCACCAGTCTTCGATTTCCGCCTGAACGCCGGGATCTCCTCCCTCGACAACGCCTGTGATGACCGCATGTCTCTTTCCGTAACGCTCCAGATCAGCCACCATCTCGCCGACAGCGCCGCAGGCGTAGCCCTCGCCAAGCCAGGATGCAATATCCGTGTGATCGTAATCGAGCGCTTTCAGTTTCTGAACATTTACCAGAACAACCGGAACATCCAGATCTCTCACTGCCGGAAGCATGTTGTAAGATGTCGCATAAGTCAACAGCTGTAAAAATACAAGATCTACATCAGCCGCGCGGAATAAATCTCCCGCTGCCTGCGACTGCTCTTTTGTTGTCACCATTCCGCCGTCGATAATCTCCACCGTGTCCGGCAGCGTCTTTTTAAACGCCTCATACTGTGCCTCAAACTCCGGCACCAGCGACGGAAACTGCGGCAGATACGCGCCTAACGCAATGGAAAACACTCCCAACTTTGCTTTCGTGTTTACTAACATAATATACCCTCCTTATTTTTGATCCGTCAAAATAACCGCGGATTTCATATTCGTGTTTTTTCTTTAAACCGGCTCATACGTTTTGATTTCAAATGATTCGAAAATACAGCTTCTTGCAGCGGACAGGCCCGCGAACTCTTCCCCGGTGATCATCTGCGCGGCGATATTACCGATTGCGGTCGCTTCGGTCGGTCCCGCATAGACGGTACACCCGGTCGCCTTTGCAGTCAGCTCATTTAAATAGGATGCATTTGCGCCGCCGCCTACCACGTGGATGCTCTCGTACTTACTTCCGGTCATATCTTCAATCTCTGCAATCGTCTGCGCGTAGCATTTTGCAAGGCTGTTATAAATGACAGCCGCCACTTCCGCAATGCCCTTTGGCACCTGCTGGCCGGATTCCTCACAGGCCGCCTGCACTTCTTTTGTCATACTATCGGGCGCTAAGAAACGGTCGTCGTTGCAGTCGACTAACGATGCAATATCTGTTCTGGAAGCATTCTCACAGATTTCCCCAAACCCCTGATCCGGCGCCAGTTCTTTGCGGACAGACTGTATCATCCAGAGTCCCATAATATTTTTCAGATAGCGGAACCGATAGTCATAACCGCCTTCATTTGTAAAGTTATGCTGCATGCTCTTTAACGAGCAGTCCGCATGCATTCGCTCGGTCCCCATCAGCGACCATGTGCCGGAACTGATATAGATAGTATCCTCCTGATTTGTCGGAACAGCCATCACCGCCGAACCGGTGTCATGTGTCGCCGGAAGCACGACTTTGCAGTTAAATCCAACTTCGTCGCTGATCTGCTCCGTGAGATTTCCAAGCACGGCGCCCGGTTTTTCTATTTTACAGAAAATCCGTTCCGGATATCCCAATTTGTCAATCAGATCATAATCCCAGTCTTTTGTGTCGGGATGCACCAGCTGCCCTGTCGTTGTATTGGTATATTCGGATATTTTTTTACCGGTCAAAAGAAAATTAAAATATTCCGGTATCATAAGAAGAGTTTCTGCCTTTTCCAGATATTCCGGATGATCCCTCTTTACCGCCATCAGCTGATATACGGTATTAAATATCTGTTTTTGAATCCCCGTCCTGCCATAAAGCTCTTTTTCCGGTATCAGCTGATACACCAGTTCATCGGCGCCGCTTGTGCGGTCATCCCGGTAGCCAACCGCATTGCCAATCCTCTGATCGTCTTTATCCAGCAGCACAAAATCCACGCCCCATGTGTCAATTCCCATAGATACCGGGACTTTTCCTGCCTCTTTGCACTTTTTCATGCCTGTTTTAATTTCTGAAAAAAGCTGGTCAACATCCCAGCACAGTTCATTGTCTTTCTTTGTCATACCGTTTGGAAAACGGTACATCTCTTCCAGAACCATCTTTCCGTTTTCAAGATGCGCCAGAATGTGACGCCCGCTGGAAGCCCCAATATCAATTGCAAGATAGTATGTCTGCATTTCCCCAATTACCTCCTTTTGCACTGCGGTTTTACTGTTTCTGCGGCAAAACTGCTTTTCTGCTGTCTGTGTTTATCATAACGGATTGTACAAATAAAAAAAAGGACAGTTTTTGTGAAATAAAACGTCCTCTTTTGCAAATCTGCTGTTTTGCATGAGAAACAGCAGAAAACGAAAAATATATACCCAGGATGTATGAAGTATGGTAAAATGGATGAAAGCGGGATGAAAAACAAAATGATTGGAAAAATTGTCTGGATTATGATAAACTTATTCTCGGAAAAAATCGCTTATAAAACAGATAAAAAACAGTGCCTTTGCCTGTAAAACCAGGCATCACAGCAGAAAAGGAGATGATTTCATGTGGTTTGTATTTGCACTTTTGTCAGCTATTTTCGCTGCGCTCACATCAATACTGGCAAAAACAGGAATCGAGGGCGTAAACTCCAATCTGGCGACAGCAATCCGGACAGTTGTTGTTGTCCTGATGGCATGGGGAATGGTGTTTTTGACAGACGCTCAGGGTGGGATTTCAAATATCGGGAAAAAAAGCTGGCTGTTTCTGATTTTATCCGGCCTTTCTACCGGCGCTTCCTGGCTATGCTATTATAAGGCGCTCCAAATGGGCGAAGCGTCAAAAGTTGTACCTGTTGATAAATTAAGTGTTGTCATTACGCTTGTATTTGCATTTATCTTCCTGCATGAGACAATGACGCCAAAATCCATAGCAGGCTGCTTCCTGATTGGCGCAGGCACACTGCTCATGGTTATCTGAAACAGGATTCCAAAGAAAAACGATCGCAAAGCAATCCTGACGCAATATTGCATTATGATTGACTCGCATCCTGTTGCAGCAGCGCAATAATCTGCTCTGTCTCTTTGGGTTGAAGGTGATTTTTTCCTTTCGTATGAATCGCCCTGTCAATATCCGAAAGACTGGAAATAATATATCTACTGTCCACAGGGCTGTTTTGATGGAGTAAAATAACATACCCTTCCACCCATACTCTGATCTGATGGAGCTGAAAATAATGCGCCAGCAGATAAACCTGTCTTTTTAACTGCCTGATTGGATACTTCGAAAAAAAATACGCCAAATTTGTTGACAACGACGCAGTCCATCTCTGCCTGTCTGCCATCATACGTTATTTCTATATTCGTGAGCAGATGATCTCCTTCCCGGAATACCCGGCGAATGATTTCCGCCGCAATTACCTCTCCGTGCCTGCCCGCGCTCCTGCTTGCAGATTCAGAGGTCCGGTCCAGAGAATACAGCCATTTTATAAACACAACGGCCAGACAAATGCACAGAACGGCCAGCAGAATCCCTGTCACGGCAGCCACCGCCCATTTCAGCTCCATACACATTCCTCTTTCCCATTACTTTCGTCTTTATCTGTTCACTCGATTTTAAAGATAACCGACCTTATGCCGTCATTGCAAGCGAATCGTCATCAGGAGCAACTTTACCATCAAATAAAATAATATCTGACATTCTCATTTCTCCTGCAATCGGGAAGTTATCTTCTCCTGTACCTGACTATCTGCGGCTCCGTCCCATTACCTGCGTATTCACATACAGGAAAATTCCCATCATCTTCAACAATGCCATAGCGTCTGCTGCTGTGTGGGATTTCTATTTGATTTCGATAATATACCTGATTATCTTCCAGAAATGAAACAGATTTCACGTTCCAAGTGTCCGTATTTCCATTTCTGCGCACAATTTATTTTCCCTTAATCTCAATTCTGTCCAAAATTCCCTGTACACTTATATTCCGGTGTGTCAGATACATTCTTGCCACATCCTCCAGGAATGCTTTGTCTGCGCCCGTTGCCCGCTCAATGTCGTCCAGCATATAACCCCTGTCTATGTATTTCATAATCTTTTTTACAAGCCGGAAAATATCTTTGTCATATCCGGATTCTTTTTTCGGCATCCCCCGCTCTCCGCTTAACTTTGCCGCTTTCGCATGGCCATAGTACACCCTGACGGGATTTTTAGCCAGTAATTTATCCCAACTGTCCCCAATCTGCGTCCCTCTGTGAAGATCCAATTCATACAGAGGATTGAGATCACCTGCGAAAAACACCCCTTCGTCCAGACATAAGGAAATGCTGTCCTCACTATGTCCGGGCGTATGTACTATTTCCCCTGCAATCCCGCATTCTTTCAAAAGCATACGGCTCTCCCCGCAGGAAATGACGCGGACATCCTCATCCACAATCGGCTGATAAAGGCAGTTCCCCTCCTTTGCAAATACCCTGTCCGCATCATGGATATGCGCCCGCTGCACATCGGCAACCACAATTTTCACACCGCAGCCGGCAATTTCCTGCGCGATTCCCATATGATCCGGATGGAAATGGGAAATAATCAGATATCGGATTTCCTGCACTGTCGCCCCCGCTTCGCCAAGCGCCCTGCAAAACTGCGAAAAAGAACCCGCCCATCCCGTATCAAAAAGGATGCTGCCAGTCTTTCCCCGAACAAGATATGTGTTTGTGCCGGAATACTTTAATTCTATTACCAAAACTTACCACCCCATTTTACAAAAGGTTCATCTGCTTCGACATGATAACACCGCTAAGCCCACGCTATAGAAAAAAGTGTCATGCGAAAGCTTTACTGAAAAAGCCGCATCCCTGCACAGATGAACCATACCCATTTTAACATCTTCTGCGCAAGTACGCCACCATTATTTTTTCCGGAATGTCTGTTTTCATAATTTCAATCTTTTTTTAATAATTTTCAGTTTCAACATAATCACCACCCCCACTTCAAGCGGAGGTTTGAAAAACGACCTCATCTCCATTCTTCTCCACAATGTGGACATTCCACTAATAAGCCTGTCACCAATCAAATACTTAGAAAAAGTATTTGAATTTTAAAAAACAGCAATTGCAGAAATTTGACGAATAGATATATTCATGCGTTTGTCGTGCTGTTCATAAGTATTTTTGCGTTTCCCCATTTTTTAAATTCATTCATCAGATGATTTATGGCATCCTTACCGGAACTAAGCTGCATCTGAGCAAGATTGCCCGCGCCCTTACCCATTCTCCTGCTTTCCGACCTGAAAATGCAGGAGAAGAAAAAACTGTGCCGCATCATCACCAAAGTATATCTGCTCCGGTGGCGGATGGCTGATTGCGCGACATGATGGCTTAAAAAATGGGGAAACTCAAATTTATTGACATTACTATATTTTTCATTTATACTGGTAATATGATTTATTTTACAATTTTGAGTGAGCGTTTATTATGAAAAAATTCCTAATTCTTTTAATAACAGGTATTCTTATATTCTCAGGTTGCGGAAACCAAAACACCGTTTCAAATCCTTATGAAATCAAAGTCGATTCTGAAATTTTATCAATCTATGATGATAAAACAAAGTTTGAAGAAATTGGTTTCAAAACATTTTATAGTGGAGTCAGTTTATCTGATGATAATGATTTTGTCGGATTTGTAAACTACAACGACAATCGCATTCTTATTGATGAAAACGAAATCTCAATAATAACCATATATGACGAAAGTATTATAACATATAAATCTATATCCCCAGGTGACGACAGTAGCAAAATTGAAAGTACTTTTGAACACAATAACAGATTCGAATATGATGATACAAAATGTTCTTATAGCATTTTCTTTGATAAAAATGGAAAAGAACTAAAAGATGAGGAAATAGAAGAGGCAAAAGTATATTCCATATCCTATGATGTATACAATTCTAAAATAGAATGTATTACCATTTGTATAGATTAGAAATTAATGTTGAAAAAGATTTTTGGTAGAAAAATTCCTGCACTTCAAAGCGAAATACAGGCATCAATTACCCTAAATTTTAGATATTTTACCTGTCTGCTTGACAGGGTGCGGTTCAAAATTGGAACTATCTTGCTCATTCGGCTCTGCGTTTAAGGCATCCGGCTCTTTGGTAATATATCGTTTTCCCTAATAAACGGAAAGTTATAAATATATCAGAGAAACTTTAAAAATCAGTTCAATGCTTTTGTTCGGTTCGTAATGAATTGTATCTAATTTTCCATCTTTCTCTCTATTTGTCCTTTGATAAAATCAATCCGGTCAAACACCGTCGGTTTAAAATAGCCAGAAACGGCTACTACCAATTCTTTTTGCGGATTGATATAAATAACATTTCCACTATTTCCGATAGCCGCATAACTCCCCTCATTTTCATCAATAATCCACCACAAATAGCCATACTTCATATCACGGAATTTTTTGCCGCAATGCAGCCTGACTGTGGTACTTTCTTCCATCCACTTTTCGGAAACAATACGCCTGTTGTTAAAGACACCCTTTTCCAGACAGAGCAATCCTATCTTTGCCATTTCATCCGCAGATAAGCACAGACCATATCCAGCAGCCCCAACGCCCTTATCGTCTGAAAACCAGATATTTCCTTTGGGTGTCTTTCCTACGGTAAAAACCTTGTGCGCTTCAGCATCGGGAGCAGCATATATCTTTCGTGGTGCAATCGCCAACGGCTCAAACAGGTACTTATTCGCAAAATCTACCGTTGTCATTTTGCTTTCCGCTGCAATGATACCTGTGAGAATAT